>CAYUKE010000088.1:0-10638 GCA_964445185.1 uncultured Geminicoccaceae bacterium | reverse complement strand
CGACGATGCGTAAGATGTCGCCGGACTCAAAATCGGTGATCGTGTCTGCGCCCCAACCCAGCACGTAGACGAAGAGGTCGGCGCCGGCCTTGCCCTGCAGCTGATCGTTGCCAATCCCGCCCTGGAGCTCGTCGCTGCCGCCGCCGCCGACGAGCCGATCGTCGCCACCCAGGCCTTCCAGCCGGTCGTTGCCGCCATTGCCGAAGAGCTGGTCGTCGCCGCCCTGACCGAACAGGCGATCGGCGCCGCGGTCGCCGTTCAGTTTGTCGCGGCCTTTGCCGCCGTACAGCTCGTCGTCGCCTCTGCCGCCGTGGATGGTATCGCGGTTTCGGTCGCCGACGAGGAAGTCGTCGCCAGCGTCGCCGAACAGCTCGTCGTCGCCGGCGCCTCCCGAGATGATGTCGTCGTCGTTGCCGCCGCGGACGATATCGTTGCCAGAACCGCCGCGGATCGTGTCCTCGCCATCATTACCCCTGATGTCGTCGCGGCCTTCCTCCCCATCGATGACGTCATCGCCGCGACCACCAAAGACGCGGTCGTTGCCCTCGCTGCCGAACAGCCGGTCATCACCGCCGTTACCACGGACGATGTCCTCGCCGCGACCGCCAGCAACGCCATCGTCCCCGCCGCCGCCCGAGACCACGTCATTGCCGAACTGGCCGTCGATGAGGTCGCGTTGCGATCCACCCTCCACGACGTCGTTGCCGCCGCCAGCGAAGATCTGCTGGTTGCCGGCATCGAAGATCAATTCCTCGCCCTGGTCCGTGCCGAAGATGACCTCAAAGTCGATGTCGGCGTCCGGGTCGTTCGTGGCCATGAGGCGGCTTACTCCCGTAGGATGGTGTTAACCGTGAGTTCAAGTTCGCTTGCGCGCCGATGAGACTGCACTGGCACAAGCGTCGCTACAACATTCGCAAGCAGCGGACCAGCCCAGACACAGAAGCGTGAAACGAAAGTATGGATTGCTGACTCAGTCTATTCATCAACTCACAGTTTATTGCGCCGCAGCATCAGCGTCAGGAGGTCAGGCCACTAGCGACTAGCGCCTCGCTCCCGATGAGAGACATGTGCGTTACATCGTCGCCGTTGACGTCGATGCAGCCTTGCCCTCCTTCAAACATGCATTTCCGGATCGCCGTGCCGCTGCCAGGTCCACCGAGCATCATGCCGTCGCCAGCCGCTGTTGGTCCGGTTTGACGGCGTCGGAGGGCTTCCGAGCGCGCGATCGACGCGTGTCATCCCGATCGGTGGGTTGGCGGCGCATAGCGGCTGGCGCGACGTCACGACTACGCCGTTGCCGGCTGATGCTTGCGACAGCGATAGAAGGAAGACCGACCTCGGGAGCGCCGTTTCGACCATCTGGGAGCGTGCGTAGCGGCCGTGCCACGCCAAGCCAACGCCGGCCTCGATCAGTCGCTCGCGCGATGATGGCCCCGCGCCCACCCGTCGTTCAGCGGTGCCGCGATCGCTGTCGAAGACGCAGACGTGCGCGCCCTGCTAGCTGTGGTTGGTGACGGCTAAAACAGCCCGCGGCAAAACCCAGACTGAGGACGCCAGAGCGCGCCGCCCCGCGCGCCGGCGTCGCCTTTGCCAATCCGGGCTGCCGATGGGCACGCGCGCTTGCCGGTGCACGGATCTGGTCGCTTGCCCAGCGCCGGTGCGGCCTCGCAAACGCGTACCGGTCACGCGAGCGTCTGTTCATCAACCGGGTGCGCCCGCCGTGATCCTGAAGCTGAGCGGGCTCGCCGATCCGTCGGGGCGAAAGGCTCGGTAGACGCCGTCCTTCTCGTACAGGCGGCCACTATCGGCGCAGACCTCGACCGCCGATGCCGCGAGCTCTTCGCAGAACGTACCGTCCGCGGCGATGCGCCAGCGTCGCTCGATGACGATGGCGCCGGTCTCGATCCGCTTGGTGCCGTCGGTCGCGTAGTGGATGCGGAACTGATCGCCGACGACCGTATTGCCGACCAGCAGGTCGGCTCGGGCATCGGGGGCGACGCGCCGCGCGCCTTCGGCGATGAAGGCAGCCTCGTCGCTCCCCTGCGGCACCGCGGTCGCGCAGCCCGTGAGGAGCAGCACGAGTGCCAAGGCCCTCATTCGTCGCCGCTGGTCGGAATGTGGACGACCTCACCGCAATGCTTGCAGTGGACGGCATCGGGATCGTGGCGGGCGAGACCGCACTTTGAGCAGGCCACGCGGACCTTGGCAGGCCGGAAAACGGTCTGCAGCAGGCGCAGGAACAACGAGATGCCCAGGATCATGATGAGCACGGCGAGCAGCCGTCCCCACTCGCCCCGGAGCGTGATATCGCCGAAGCCGGTGGTGGTCAGCGTCGTCACTGTAAAATACAGCGCATCAACATAATTTTTTATGTCCGGATTGATATGGTGTTGGGTCACGAAGACGATGGCGGTCGTGACGAAGATGAAAACGATCAAGTTGGTGGTAGCCAGGATCACTTCCTCGTTGCGGCGGACCCAGCTCGACTGCCGCCGCAGCGTTCCGAGGATGTGGTAGCTGCGAATGAGGCGCAGCGCTCGAAGCACCCGAAAGAAGCCGAGATTGTCGGCGTACGAGGCCGCGAACATCGAGACGATGACGATGATGTCGGCGATGGTGACCGGCCGCAGCAACCGGCGTATTGGACGCGAGCTGATATAGAGGCGCGCCAAGAGTTCGATGAGCAACAGGACGCCCAGGGTCCACTCCAGCGCTATCATCCAAGGCGCTTCGTCGGTGAAGGTTAGCTCGACGAAGAGCGCGATGGTGACGACGTCCAGCGTCAGCAGGCACCAACGGAAGATGTAGGAGGTTCGGTCGTTGCCGTCGTAGAGCCGCCGAATGGCGATCTTCAGCCACGGCACCTGCGGGGCGGCGGTCTCAGCCGAAGAGGCCATCGCCCTGTTCGTCAACAAGCCGCTTGGCCTTGGCGATGGCGTGCTCGCGCGCCTCTTCGGGATCGCTCAGGAGGTCCGCGCGGATGAGGTGATGCTCCTTCGTCTGCCCGTCGACGGTCTTACGGATGCGGGCAGCGAGCTGCCACTGGCCGCCGACACGATAGGGCTCGGGGGTGATCTCGCACGCGTTGTAGCTGACCGCCGGCCCAGGTGCTGTCTCCGGGCCGGCAGCGGACGCGCTTCCACCGAGCAATTTGCCAAGCCAGTGCAACACAGTACGGCACCTCACGCGGTCGCCGGGCGGCTACCCGGCCCATTCACCGCCCATACCACCGGAACCCGCGGCGGTCATGATCTCGATGGTCGACTGCTGCCCGCGCCGGCGGCTCAGGCGCCAACACCTGCGCCGCCGCGTCGCCCTGGGAGCGGCAGGCGGCGTGTAAGGCGGTCGAAACGCCGCCGCAGGGCTTGAGCTCGCATCACGCCGTCGATCCGCCGGTCCAGGAAGGACCACGTCTCGCTGTGCCCTTCGGAGGTATCCTCCAGCCAATAGAGGACGGTGGCGCTGTAGATGGCAGCCAGACTGGCGCGCTTGGTGTAGATGGCGGCGCCGTCGTCCTTGGTGTCGCCGGCCGCGAGCCACATGCGATCGACCGTACGCCAGAGGTTCTGAAAGCCGCCGAAGGCGCTCGAGGGAAGGGCGCGAGCGGCAACCGCCCGTCGTGTCGCTTCGCGGTAGGGGCCCATGATCTCCAGCCGCGCGCGGACCGCGGCCGCGATGCGGTCGCGTTGTCTCAGCGCGCCGACGTCCTTCGTCTCCAGTTGCGCCAACATCTCCCGATCGGCCCACTCGTCGAAGGCATCGAGCAGGCTCTCGCCACCACGTGGGAACAAGCGCCGCGCCGTGGCCGGATCGAGATCGAGGTCGCGTGCCGCGTTCGCCAGCGATTGGCGGCTCCAGCCGTCGAAGGGGATGTGCTCGAGAGCGGCCACGAGCAGCCCGTCCTTCTGGGCTTGACGCTCGGTCATACGGCGGAGTCCTCTCCATGAACGTTGGCATAGGCGTCAAGGCGCGCCAACAGATGGCGCGCTTCGCCCTCTGTCGCGAGGTCGCGCGGATCACGCAGGCGTGCAAGGTAGAGGATGCCGTCGAGGTGGTCGACCTCATGCTGTAGGACGCGCGCGTGAAAGCCGCTCGCTTCGCCCTGGACCCCCCGACCATCAGGGTCGGTCGCTTGATATCGGACGGTTTGATATCTGGGCACGATGCCGCGCCAATGTGGGATCGACAGGCAGCCCTCGACACCGAGCTCGACCTCGTCGCCGACCGGCTCGAGTACCGGGTTGATCAACACCTGCGGCGCGTCCCGCTCCCGTGCGGGCTGCACGACGATCAGTCGGAGCGACGCATGCACCTGCGGTGCCGCGAGGCCGACGCCGGGCGCGTCGCGCATTGTCTCGACCATGTCGCGAACCAGGCGACGAACATCGTCGTCGAGCGGCAACGGAACAGGCGCCGCCGCGGCCGAGAGGACCGGGTTTCCCATGTTCGCGATTTTGAGCAGCGCCATGCGACACACCTAGGCGCCTGATCACGTGGCGCAACGCTGGACTTGAGGCTGTTGTGCGGCAGGCGTGCGCCGAATGCGGTTGCGTGGATCGCGCCTTCGCGCTTATCTTCGCTTACGCGCGTCGCGGGCGGGCGCGTCTTTTTGCGTCCCATCCTCAGGGGCGGCTGCCAACCAAGGAGTAAGGATGACCGTCGAGGTTCAGGTCCGCGACAACAATGTCGACCAGGCATTGCGCGCGCTGAAGAAGAAAATGCAGCGCGAAGGTCTCTACCGCGAGATGCGCATGCGCCGTCACTACGAAAAGCCGTCAGAGCGGCGCGCCCGTGAAAAGGCTGAGGCGATCCGCCGGTTCCGCAAGCTGCAGAAGAAGCGGGCCGAGCGCGACGAGATCTGAAGGCGGCCTGGCCGGAACTGGTCAGCATGCCGCCGTGTCCGCTTGCTGCGCCGCCCAGAGTTCCGCGTACGGGCCGCCGCGCGCCAGTAGCTCAAGGTGTCCGCCCGCTTCGACGACCGCGCCGTTCGCCATCACCACGATGCTGTCGGCGTCAGCGATCGTAGATAAGCGATGCGCGATGACGAGCGCCGTGCGGTCGCGAGTGATTCGCCTAATCGCCGTCTGCAGGGCGCGCTCGGTCGCTGTGTCAAGCGCTGCTGTTGCCTCGTCGAGCACCAGGATGCGTGGGTCCTTGAGCACCATCCTGGCAATCGCGACCCGCTGCTTCTCGCCGCCGGAGAGCTTGAGGCCGCGCTCGCCGACGAGCGTGTCGTAGCCGTCTGGGAGCCCGCCGATGAAGGCCCGGATCTGAGCGACTTCGGCGGCGTGCTCGATGTCCGCTTGGCTGGCGCCGGGTCGGCCGTAGCCGATATTGGCGGCGATCGTGTCGTTGAAGAGCACCGTATCCTGCGGGACGACGCCGATGGCGCGGCGCAGGCTATCCTGGGTCACGTCGCGGACGTCAACGCCGTCCACGGTGACGCGGCCACGATCGACGTCGTAGAAGCGGCAGACGAGGCGGACCAGGGTCGACTTGCCGGCGCCCGAGCCGCCAACGATCGCCAGCGTGGCTCCCGCCGGCACGTCTAGGTCGAGGTCTCTGAGGATCGGCCGTCTCGGGTCGTAGCCGAACCGCACACCCTCGAAGCGCACGCGCCCGGCGCCAGCGGTGAGCGGCACCGCCGTCGGCGCATCGGCAACAGCGGGGACGATGTCGAGGAGGCCCGAAAGCGATTCCAGGTCGGCGAGCGATTGCTTCACCTCGCGATAGACGAAGCCGAGGATGTTGAGGGGTTGGTAGAGCTGGAGAACGAAGGCGTTCACCAGCACGACGTCGCCGACGGTCATCGTGCCCGCGACAACACCCATCGCGGCGTTGACCATGAGGGCCGTCACGCCGAGCGCCACTATTGCCTGCTGACCGAAGTTCAGGAGCGCCAGCGACGTCTGGGAGCGCACCGAGGCGTCCTCGTAGGCGCCAAGCGCGCGGTCCAGCCGCTCGGCCTCGTAGGCTTCGTTCGTGAAGCTCTTCACGGTCTCGTAGTTCAACAGCCCGTCGACGCTTCGGCCGGCGACGTCGTTGTCCCGCGCGTTCATCTCGCGGCGGAAAGCCGTTCGCCACTCGGTGGCCAGCACGGTGAAGATCGCGTAGCCGAGGATCGTCGCCGCGGTGATCGCTGCGAACGACCAGTGGTAGTTGGCGAGCAGCAGCCCGATGACGAGGATGAACTCGAACGCCGTCGGCGCCAGGTTGAACAGGACCATGCCGAGCAGGAACGTCATCGCCTGGACGCCGCGGGAGATAGCGCGCGACAGTTCGCCGGTGCGGCGGTCGAGATGGAAGGACAGCGGTAGCTGGAACAGGTGGCGGTAGACGCGGAGTGAGAGCCGACGGCCCGCGCGCTGCGATACGCGAGCGAACAAGCCTTCGCGGAGTTGCGTGAAGAGGGCCGAGGCGAGCCGTGCGCTGCCGTAGGCGAGCAGCAGCGCAAGCGGGAGGACGACCACATCGCCCGCGGCGAAGGTCAGGCCGTCGACGATCGCCTTGAAGACGAAGGGGATCTGCACAGCGACGATCTTCGCCGCGACGATCAAGGCGAGGGCGACAACGACGCGAGCCCGCAAGCCCGGCGCGTCGGCTGGCCACAGTTCCGGCAGCACGGTGCGGCGAAGCCACGCCCAACCCGGCCGGCTGTCTCGGTCGTCGGCGGCCATAGGCAAGCAACTCGTTGTTAAGTTCTTGGCGTCAAGGTGTGGCCCGTGGAACTGCCCACCGGACCTTGCGTGATACCGCAGTGGCCGGAACCGGAGCCGGGAATGGTAGAGGCGCTGCCCGCCGAGATCGAAGCCCTCGCCGCCCTGCCGCAACTCGGCGCCAGCGATCTGCTGCCGGAGGTCACCGGCCTCAAGCTCGCTCCGGACGGTCGCCTTCTCCAGGTCGAGAAACGCGCTCCACTGATTATCACCTACACCGAAATGGGACGCCGCGTCACCGGCCGCTTCAGCACCGGCGCAACGCCTTGCCTGGAGATCGGTTGCCGCCTGGCCCGTATTCCTTACGCCGTCGAAGGTCCCGTCGAGCGCGACCGGCTCTTGGCAACCGTCGGCAGGATCCAAAAGGCGAGTGTTGGACGGCTTGGGATCACGCACCGTCGCGAACTGCACATCCGTGACGAAGTCTTGCTGGACCGCGGCGGCCTTGGCGCAGAGGCCGTTTTGCTGGCGCTTGTCGTCGCCGGCCTGAGCCTGCGGCCGGTGTTCCGCTGGCTCGACGAGCTCGCCTTGCCGCTTCCCTAATTCAACTTTTTGGCGAAAAACCTCTTGGGTTCTTCGCCTGCCTTCGTTAGGACCATCGTCGCAGACGTCGGTGCCGGAGGCAGTATGAGCAGGTCAGGGTGTCTCGTCGCGCTAGTCGTGGTCGCCGATGGCGACGTCATCCGGATCGAGCGTTGGCGCAACCGCGCTGTGCCGTTCGTCCATCTCGAGGTTGCTCCGTCGCTCGGCGATGCGGTGGCCAGGATCGGGGCCGATGACGTGGACGCCGTGCTGGTCGACGGCACCGGCCGTGCGGTTCGTGACGTCGTCGAGCATCTGAAGCCGCTTGCCGGCGACCTCCCGTTGCTGCTGCTCGCGCCGCGTGAGGACCGACCCGGTTTCGGCGCCGAGGCGCCCGACCTCGGAATTCCTATCCTGCGGGATGGCGGCCCAGTCGATCTCTGCCGAGCCCTGCGCCACGTGGTCGCCGAATGTCGACGGCTCGAATGCGTCAGGCGCGTCGATCGGCTGGAACCGGTGACCGGCTTGATCGACCGGGAGGCGTTTCGCGAAGAGGTGGCGGGGCGACTCCGTTCGACCGTCACGGCATCCGCGGTGCTCACCTTCGACCTCAATGGCTTCGCGGCCGTCAACGATCTGATCGGGCGGGACGCTGCCGACCGCGTTCTGCACGCGATGAGCGAGCGGTTGACTGGCGCGCTCGAGGACGGTGAGATCCTCGGCTGTGCCGGCGGCGGCCGGTTTCTGCTCTGGGCGCCGACCGGCGGTACCGCGGAACAGGTCCTGCGGCGCATGCGTCAGCTTCTCGACGTCGTGGCGAGGCCCCTCATGGCCGCGGGACAACGCCTCCAGTTGACCGCATCCGGCGGCGTAGCGCTCTATCCGGCCGATGCGGTCGCCGTCGATTCCCTAGTCGCTCGGGCTGAAGCCGCGGTCTACCGAGCCTATGCGTCGGGCCCCAACACCTATCGTCTCCACCAGCCGCTGCTCGTCGGCGCGGCGCCGGGCCAGCTGCACAAGCGTGCCGCCGTTCGGCTCGAGCTCGATCGGGACGCCTTGGAGCTCATGTTCGAGCCGCAGCTCGATCTGCGCACGGAGCGACCGCGCGCGGCCCGCCTCTCGCTGCGGACCCGCAGCGACCGGGTCCCGCTGCGCCTGTCGGCGAACGAGGTCGATGACCTGGCTTTGCCGATGATAAGGTGGACCCTGGAGACCGCCGGCGCACAGATGACGAGCTGGCTGGCCGCGGAAGTGCCACTTGTGCCCCTGGTGGTCGACCTGCCGCTGAAGCTCGTGCACCGCAGCGACGTCGTCGAGATGGTGCGCCATCGGCTACAGAGCGCCGGTTGCCATCCCGCTTGGTTCGAGGTCGCCGTGCGCAATGAAGCCTGCGGCATCGACATCACCGACGCCAGCACCGCTGACCATCTGCAGGCGCTGCGGGATCTCGGGCTACGGGTGACGCTGGCCGGTGGCGGTGGGCGCACAAGCTCCTGGGCAGCCCTGCGCGATCTGCCGGCGGACGGGATAGAGCTTGCCGCGGAGCTGGTCGAAGCGTCGCGGATGCGTCCATCCGATGCGACCATCCTCCGCGCTCTGGTCAGTCTCGCGCTCGCGCTGGGGCTTGAGGTCGGCGCCGCCGGCGTCGACCGGCCGGGCCTAGCGCGCGAGCTCAAGGAGCTGGGCTGCGATTGGGCAACCGGCGCGTGGGTTGGTGCACCGATGGCCGGCTCGGCGTTCAGCGACTGGCTGTCGGGGGGCGGGACGATGATGATTGCCGCGTCGTAGAGTACGCCGCGGACGAGCCCGCAGAACGGTTCCGCCCGGCGCGAGCGTATTGGACCGGCGCCGGCGAGCGCGCTAGAGGTCCTGCGAACGGCGCACGTGACGGGAGGAAACGTTGGCGGATCGCCCGGATCTCGTCAGTGCGCGCGTCCCACCCCTGGTTCGCCAGCTCGCCATCCCGGCGGCGACCGGGTACTTCTTCAACACCCTCTACAATGTCATCGACAGCGTCTACGCCGGCGCCTGGTCGACGGCGGCGCTCGCTGCACTCGGTGGCAGCTTCCCTGTGTTCTTCGTTGTCATCGCGACGATGACTGGTCTCGGCCAAGGGGCGGCGGGAATGATCGCGCGCGCGCTCGGCTCCGGGGACGAGCCTCTAGCGGCGAGGCTGGCACGCGAGGCGATGGTACTGGCGCTGCTCGTCGGGGTCTCAGTCGGCATCTTGGGGCTCATCGTGGCCGGTCCGTTGCTCCGGACCCTGGGTCTGGACGGCGAAGCGGCGGCGCTTGCGCACGACTACCTGGTCCCGGTTTTGCTAGGTGCCCCACTCTTTCTTCTGAACGCCGCGCTGAACGCACGCCTCGCCGCGCAGGGCGATACGCGGAGCTTTCGCAACGCGCTCGTTGTCGGCGCGGTCGCCAATGTCGGCTTGAACCCGGTCTTCATGTTCGGCCTCGGCCTCGGCGTCACCGGCATCGCGCTGGCGACGGTCCTGATCCAAGCGGCCACATGCGCCTA
Organism: uncultured Geminicoccaceae bacterium; assembly: GCA_964445185.1. Classification (GTDB taxonomy): domain Bacteria; phylum Pseudomonadota; class Alphaproteobacteria; order Geminicoccales; family Geminicoccaceae; genus JAAAPF01. The sequence continues at coordinate 877 of CAYUKE010000088.1, read as the reverse complement.
CCTCCTGCACCGCAGCCGGGCGGACGCGCTGGCCTCGGTCACACTTCAGGCCGGCGGTCGCTGGGGCCAGCTGGTGCCGCTGTCGCGGCAGAGCTTGCCAGCGACGGGGAACATGGCGCTGATCGGCGTATCGCTGTTCACGATCACCGCTTTCGTTGGGCGGCATGGCGAGGCCGCGGTGGCCGCCTACAGCGTCGGTCTGCGCGTCGAGCAGCTCTTCTTGCTGCCAACCGTCGGTCTCAGCGCGGCGGCGCTCACGCTGGTCGGCAACGCCTACGGTGCCAAGCGCTATGCCCGGGTGAGCACGATCATCCGCACAGCCGTCGGTTATGGGCTCCTGGTCATGGGCTTAGGCACGGTCGTCATCCTCGTCCTGCGCGAACCACTGATGTCGCTGTTCTCGAGAGATCCCGCCGTGATCGACGTCGGCACCCAGTATCTCGCCATCGCTGCGCTTATTCAGTGCGCCTACGTGTTCACCATGATGGGGAACGCCACGCTGCAGGGTTTGGGCCAGCCGATCTGGGGCTTCGCCATCGCCGTCTTCCGCTCACTCGTGGCTCCACTCGCCGTGCTCTGGACCCTCGACGTGATGTTCCGACTGGGCCTGGGCGCGATGTTTTGGGGCATCTTCGCGATCAACTGGCTCGCTGCCGCGGCGATGATCCTGATCGTGCGCAACCGCCTCGCGGCGACCTGCAGTCTCGGTCTACGCGCCGTCGTTCGCGCCTGAATCCTTTACCACTGGATATCGTTGGGGCGGGAGGAATCAGCTTGTCCGCGCTTGGGCCGGCGGCGCCCGGATGCCATGGTGGCCCGAGCGCGTCCGTGCCATAGCTCCGACGGGCGTCAACAAAGGAGAGGAACCATGGCCGAC
>CAYUKE010000087.1:0-10662 GCA_964445185.1 uncultured Geminicoccaceae bacterium | reverse complement strand
CGCCAGGTTCTCCGCGACGCTGAAGCTCTGCGCCTCGACCGTCGGCGCGTCGTTGGCCGGAGATTCACCACCGCGCTCGACGGTCGACCCGGCGCTTGTGCCAGGCGCCGGGTCGCCGCCCGCCTCATCCATCTCGTCGGTCTCGGGCGCCGGCGCCAGCACCGTCGGGATTCCCAACCCGCCGCCAGAGGCCCCGCTCGGCGCTGTGAGAGTCACGACGTCGCTGCTGAGGTGAACGTCTGACGAAGGGGTCGCTTTGTCGGTTGCGGGGGCGAGCTCAGGCGCCTCGGCCGCGAGGTGGGGCAGATCCGCGCCGTCCGTGTTCGTGATCGGCTGCGCCCCGGCGGCGTGCGGATCGTCGGCCGCTTCCCGTGCGAAGGCGGACGCTGTCGCCTGCCAGGGCGTCGCCATGGTGTAGGTCGGAAGCTCACCCGCGACGGGCGATGGCGTCTCGACGGTGACCAGATCTCCGCCGCCAACCGCGTCATTGGCCGCTCCGGGCGCGACCTCCCGTGTGTCCGCCGTGGTCGCCGATGGCATAACCACACGCCAAGCGTAGAGATGCGAGAGCGACGCGCCGACGACGGCGCTCGCGTCGGCGTCCGTCCCCTCGTCGACTGCATCCGTGTTTTCGCTCGCACGAGGGGTATGCCCCCAGGCGCTGTTTCCGTCGTCGCTGCCCGTCGCCCGCATGGCTAGCCTGCCCTTGGAACATTTCTCCTGATTTTGCGCGCAGACATGCTAAGCAATGGTAAACGTATAAAATGCGCTGAGATCCGGTTGCCGACAGTGCCAGGCCGGGAGCGGAAAGCGATCCATCCGCCGCGTCGTGCAATTCGTTCACGTAACGGATTTTTTCACCCATAAATAGAATACAGTTGAACGAAAAAACTCTTAGCGATGGCCGGTCGCTTATTGTTGCTTAATCTGGCTTTTCTGCGCTCTCAGCGTTAAAGTGCTACTAGAACTTCTCTCCAGAGACACCGGTAGTGGCGAAGAAAATGGATCTCATTTGGGAGGAGGTCACGGGGCCGGCAGGGCCGACCCCGCGGCACGATCAGCGTGGACCTTGCTTTGCCGCCGCGCTCGCCGAGGCCAGCGCGACCAGTCTGGTCGTCGGCAGTGTCGTCGACGACACGCTGCAGATCTCCGACGTTGGCTTCGTCGGCAACCCGGTCGACGAAGCCACGCGCCAGGAAGCGGTCGGCGAAGCCTCGGCCGCGCTTCGCGTGCTTGTGCGAACGGTGGGCCCCCAACCTTTGGCGCTGCTGGCCGACGATCTGAGCTTGCGCCTTGACACCGCCGGCGGCCGGACGGTCGTCTGGCTCAGCGTCGGCCGTTGCCTCGTCGGCACCTGGTACCCGCCCAAGGAGCGCTTCCCCTTCGTCGCTCTCCTACAGAACGCGGCGACCGACGACTTCAGCGCGCAGCATCGACGGCTGGGTCGGATCGCGCTGATCTACGAGACGGAGCGCCCGGGAAACGCCAAGGCACCGAGCGCCGGGGACACGGCCGACGCGGTGCTTGCCAAGACGATACTGGATCGGTTGACGGCCGCGATCGCCGTCGTCGACGTCACCGCCAGGCTCGTGCACGCGAACAGTGCAGGTCTCGCTTGGTTCGCCGCGCAAGACGACCTTGTCAACGCGAACGGCCGCGTCGTCGTCCGCGAGACGACGCTTCGCCCGCAATTCGAAGCGGCATTGACCGCCGCAGCGAACGAGCCGCAGGGTCGATCGACCGTGCTGCCGCTGGCGTGCGTTGGCGACGATGACGCGGCGCGCTTCGTCGTCGTCAGCCCCCTCGGCGCCGGGACGCGCCTCGCCATGCTGGCCCTCGGACCGCAACCCAACCAGCCACGCTGCCAGGACGTGGTCATGGCCGCGCTGGGCATGACCCAGGCTGAGCGCCGGCTGGCGCAGCAACTCCTTGCCGGCAAGCGGGTCGACGAAGCGGCCAAGCACGCCAACATAACGGTCTCGACGGCGCGCACCTACGTCAAGCGGCTGTTCGCCAAGACCGGCACCCGGCGTCAAAGCGAGTTCGTCGCCCGGGTCGGCGCCCTCACGCCACCCTTTGCGGTGGATACCGCGTCCACCGCCCTGCCGTCGGTAGCCGACGTCGACGGTTGAACCGCCGGTTGGCGGCGGTGCCAAGAGCACAACGGGGCCAGCAACAGTCGAACAGACGAACGGCTCCGGGCGCGAACCCGGAGCCGTCGCGAAGGATCAGTGCCGCGGTTGCCCGCGAGCGTCGGCTCAAGCGACGTAGATGTCCTCCACGCAGATCGGCTCGGGTGTCGCGACCTCGGGGATCTCGATCTCGGGGCACTCGAAGACCGGACAATCGTCCGCCGCGAGCTTGCCGAAGTTGGGCATGTTCAAGCCGACGATCTCGATGCCGCCGGTCGCGCTCGCACCGTCCAGCTTGCCGGCGGTAAAGTCGTCCCGGGCGTCCTTAACCAGGATGTAGTTGCCGTCGCTAAGCGTGATGAAGACGTCATCGACCGCCGTGCTCGCGCTCGGGTCGGCGTTGAGGTACTCGATCTTCGTCACGTTGTAGCTCGGCTGGCCACAGAGAACGATCGTGTCGGCGTCCGCGTCCCAGTCATGAATGACGTCGACGTCGTTGTTGCCCTCGTTCTGGCGGAAGTAGACGGTATCGGCGCCAGCGCCGGTGTAGATGTCGTCGTTGCCTTTGCCACCGAAGATCTCGTCGGCGCCGTTCTCACCATAGATCACGTCGTCGCCATGGCCGCCGTCGATGTCGTCGCCGCCGGATCCACCGTAGATTTCGTCGTCGCCGTTCTCGCCGAGCAGCGTGTCAACGCCGCGATTGCCGTCGAGGACGTCGGCGCCGCCACCGCCAGAGATGCAATCGTCACCTAGGTTGCCGCTTAGGTCGTCTTTGCCGCGGCCGCCCTCGATCACGTCGTCGCCGGCGCCGCCGTAGACAACGTCGTCGCCCTTGCCAGCGACCATTTCGTCGTCGCCGGTGCCGCCCTCGATGCGGTCGTTGCCCTCGCCGACGTCGATCTTGTCGGAACCGCTCAGGCCGCGGACGTAGTCATCACCGGCGCCGGTGATGATGAGGTCGAAACCCCCGCCGGTGATCAGGGTATCGTCGCCGAAGCCGGACACGACCGTGTCGTCGCCCTTGTTGGCGTAAATGGTGTCGTCGCCGCCGTTACCGAAGATGACGTCGTCGCCTTCGCCACCCCAGGCGACATCGTTGCCGTCGCCGAGGACGACCAGGTCGTCACCGCTGCCCGCGTCCACACCGTCGTCGCCAGCGCCGGCGTCGATCGTGTCGGCGCCGCTGCCGGAAAAGATGTTGTCGCCGCCGCCGAGCGAACAGATCTTGTCGGCGCCACCATTGGTGATGAACTCGTCGCCGAACTTGGTCGCCTCGCTGTCGATCGGCCGCATCCCGCGATAGAAAGACGAGACCGGGCCGACAATATCGGCGAACTCACCGCCGATGTAGGAGATACCTTCTGACATTCGTACAGATCCTCCGTTTGGTGTCGCAGCGCCTGGGAGCAGCTTTGCGCGACGATTTTTGTTCGGTCGGCGAGTGTGTTCCCTGGCACTCGATACGAGACCGAACGCATCGAATTTGTCGGAGATCGCTGTTGAGCGCTGCCCTAGGGCTGGGGTAAGTTTGTGGACTTCTCAGTCCTAACCTGTGGATTAAGCTTTAAAATTTGCGAAGCTACATCAATAAAACTGTTTGTTTTCAAATAATAAAGTCTAGATCCTAATTTGAGGGTTCCAGACGCACGCAGGATAAGCCGGGGTCGGACGGTGGGCGCTCTGTTGGGCAAGTGTTGCGCGCGCGCATCGGTCGGCGTTGCGCCGTCCCTTCCCGACCGCGGATTCCGGCTTAAGACCTGGGGGAGCGCGCCACGTCGACCGTAGACAAACGGCAACGCGACCCGGCGAGGCTAGGCCAGAGCGCGCTTCGCGCCTATGTCCCGCAAGTGTGTTCGAGCCCGGCACCCGCCGCATGCGGGACGTCGGCGAGCAGGGTCGTTCATCTTGACCGCCATCCTCTCGATCAAGAATCTCTCCAAGCGCTACGGCTCGGGCCTCGAGGCACTACGCGGCGTGGATCTGGAGATCCGACGCGGCGAGATTTTCGCCCTGCTCGGACCGAACGGCGCGGGCAAGACGACGCTGATCTCGATCGTCTGCGGCCTCGTCAACGCGAGCAGCGGCAGCGTCGCGGTCGACGGCTTCGACATCGTGCGCGATTACCGCGCCGCGCGCTCTCGAATAGGCCTGGTGCCCCAGGAGTTGCACACCGACGCCTTCGAGACGTTGTGGCACACGCTCGGTTTCAGCCGAGGGCTGTTCGGTTGCCCGCCGGACCCAGCACTGCTCGAGCGCGTGCTGCGCGACCTCACTCTCTGGGACAAGCGCGACGCGCAGATCCGCACGCTCTCGGGCGGCATGAAGCGGCGCGTGCTGATCGCCAAGGCGCTCGTCCACGAGCCGCAGCTCCTGTTCCTCGACGAGCCCACCGCCGGGGTCGACGTCGAGCTGCGCCGAGACATGTGGGCGCTGGTGCGGCGCCTCCGCGACGCCGGCGTCACCATCGTGCTCACGACCCACTATCTCGAAGAAGCGGAGGAGATGGCGGACCGCATCGGCGTCATCGACAAGGGCGAGCTGATCTTGATCGAGGAGAAGACGGCCCTGCTGCACAAGCTCGGGCGACGTCGGCTCACGCTCGAGCTCGAGCAGCCACTCCAGGCGCTGCCGCCGACGCTGGCCGACGCCGATCTCCGGCTCGCACCGGACGGTAGGGCGCTGGTCTACACCTTCGAGCCTGGCGCCGAACGAACGGGCTTGCGCGATCTTCTGCAGATGGTGGTCGCCGAGGGGATCGCCTTTTCCAACCTCACCACCAGCGACAGCTCGCTCGAGGAGATCTTCGTCGAGCTGGTTCGGGAGCGGGCATGAACGGCCGGGCTGTCGCCGCGATCTTCTACTTCGAGATGAACCGCATGCGGCGCACGCTCTTGCAGAGCCTAGCCTCGCCGGTTCTGCTCACCTCGCTCTACTTCATCGTCTTCGGCGGCGCGATCGGCTCGCGCATTCCCGAGATCGAGGGCGTCGCCTATGGCGCCTTCATCGTCCCTGGGCTGATCATGCTGGCGATCTTGACCCAGAGCCTCTCCAACGCGTCCTTCGGGATCTACATGCCGCGGTTCATGGGCACGGTCTACGAGCTGCTCTCGGCGCCGGTGTCGCCGATCGAGATCATGCTCGGCTACATCGGCGCGGCGACCGTCAAATCCCTGATCATCGGCGTCATCATGCTGGCGACGGCGCGGCTGTTCGTGCCCTACGAGATCCAGCATCCGCTGTGGATGATTGCGTTCCTGGTGCTGACGTCCCTCAGCTTCAGCCTGCTGGGTTTCGTCATCGGCCTGTGGGCCGACGGCTTCGAGAAGCTGCAGCTGGTCCCGGTCATGATCGTCACGCCGCTCGCCTTCCTCGGCGGCACGTTTTACGCCGTCGCCATGTTGCCGCCCTTCTGGCAGGCGGCCAGCTTGCTCAACCCGGTCGTCTATCTCATCAGCGGGTTTCGCTGGAGCTTCTACGGCGTCGCCGATGTCAGCATCACCCTCAGCCTGGCGATGACGTTTGTCTTCCTCATCGCCGGCGGCGCCCTCGCGCACTGGATGCTCGCCACCGGTTACCGGCTCAAGTCGTAGCGCACGGTCCGCGCCGACCGTTGCGGTCACCGCCCAGCGGCCTCGCATCAACCGCGGCCGGCAACAGGTGCGACGGCGCGCCCAATGCGCTACGCAAAGGTACCGACCACGGCCCTAGCAAGTGGGTGCATCGCCTGCGCAGTGATGTCGTTCTTGGATAAGCTCTCGAAGTACCTGTTCGTCGTCGCCATCGGCCTCGCTCTCCTCAGCGGCGCGTCGCTCTACGGCTACGTCGCGCACCGGGACGAGCTCCCGCCAGTGCCCCAGCTGCGTGCCGCACTGGAGCTCCTCCAAGCAAGGATCTCTGGGCTCGACCCCGACGTCGCGCCACGGCTCCAGCCGGCGCGTAGCCAAGGCGAGGGTGTGACGCGAAACCTGACCGACGATGACGCGCTGGTGTTCATGGCCGGGTTCTTCGATGGCGAAACCCAAGCCCGCCTCATTCATCGCGACGGCACTGTTCAGGCCAAGTGGTCGCTCAACTACAACGAGCATTTCCCAGACGCGGAATTGGCCGCCTGCGCAATGGGCTCCCCGCTACGATACGACGTGCATGGGGCTCTGCTGACCGCGCAGGGGGAGATCGTCTTCAACTACGAGTATTGTGGTACGGTTAAGCTCGACAGGTGCGGCGCAGTCCTTTGGACGCTGGCTGACCAGACGCATCATGATCTCATCGCGGCCGAAGATGGTGGCTATTGGCTACTTGGGCGCGACGAGTGGCAAGCGACCGAGGCGCCCGAGCGCTTCCCGCCCTTTTCGACGACCGCCAAGGGCAAAACGATCGAAGAGGATACGCTCCTGCGGATCGCGTCGGACGGCACAATACTCGAAGAGACGTCGATACCCGTTCTCATGCAGCGGGGCGGGCTTGGCCCGCTTTTAACCGCGACAGGCGATATCTTCACACTCGATGAGCCAGGTCGCTCGGAGATCGTGCATGCAAATGCGGTGGCGGAGCTTCCGTCTGCGCTCGCCGCGGCCTACCCACTGTTCGAAGCCGGCGACCTCGCGATCTCCATGCGAGAACTGAACCTGGTCATTGTGATCGATCCGCTGAGCAAAGCCATCAAGTGGCATCAGACAGGACCTTGGCTCCGCCAGCACGACCCGGAATTTCGTTCGGACGGCAGGCTCTCGATATTCAACAACAACGTCTACCGAAATGCCTACGTAAACGAGCGCACAGACCTGACCACGCCTTTTGCCACCAACATCATTGCAATTGGTCCGGTCAGTCGGGACACAGAGGTGGTCTTCGGCGAGCGGCCTGGCCAAGAACTACTCTCAGTGATCCGGGGCCAGCATGAGCTTCTGCCGGGCGGGGGCATGCTCATTACGGAATTCGATGCGGGCCGAGTCTTGGAGGTCGATGTCACCGGCCGGATCGTTTGGGAGTACGTAAACCAATACGACGAGAAGAACGTCGCCGAGATCACCAATGCGAACGTCTATTCTCAGAATTATTTCACAAGGCTGCCAGGCGCCGAAGACTGCCCGTGACGAGCTATCGGCGCGGCTGAAACGAGGAAGTCCCGGAGCCTTCGAGGGGCGCGTTGTTTGATCTGAGCCACGCTGCTGGACGCGAGCGCCAGGCGCACCTCCAAAGGCGGATGCTCGTACCGCCCGATGCACCGACGCGCCCACAGGCACAGCTCTTACCATCCGCCGTTCAGTGAACGCGCCGACGCAGCGGCCCGGCGAATTCGATCACGTTGCCCTCTGGATCTTGCACGAAGCCGACACGACGCTCGTAGGGCGTCCCGTCGAGGTCGTAGGTCGCTGCCGCTACGAAGGTCTCGACACCGTCGGCGGCAAGCCTGTCGAGGGCGGCATCCACGTCGTCGACGGCTAGGCACAGGTGGCCGTAGCCGGTGCGGGCGAAGTGCTCCCGGAAGCTCGACGGCGCCGGCAGGCCGATCCCGTCGGGGTCAGCCTCGACCAACTCGAAGCGCACATCCCCGACCACAAGGTACGCGAGACGCTTGCCGCCAAGCGCGGCGACGCGCCAAGCGACCTCGAAGCCGAGGCGCTCGCGGTACCAAGCGAGCAGCGCATCGAATGCGCGCACGTTCAGCGACACGTGGTCGAAACGCGCGCCTGCCAACGCGGCCGGCGCGGCGACGGCCCTTGGAACGGCGATGGGTTCGAGCCCGGCGGCGGCGACGGTCGAGGCTGCAAGACCGAAGAAGGCACGTCGATACATGGACTTGCTCCTTATCACGGGATCACGCGCCGGCGGCGCCGACGAGCGCCCAGGCGGTTAGGTTCTCTTCCAGATGCGCGACACGCGTCGTGCCGGGGATCGCGACGACGTTCGGCGAGCGCGCTAGAAGCCAAGCGAGCGCCTCGCGCGGTGCCAGCTTGGCGCCCGGACGCATCGGATGCGCGCCGAGCGGACCGTAGGGAATGAAGGCGATGCGGCGCTTGGCGGTGCGGTCGACGAGGTCCGCGCCCTCTGTCTCGCCTACGTTGAGGCGGTTCTGAACGCTCGCGATCGGGGCGATCGCGAGCGCGCGGTCGAATTCGGCGCGGGTGACGTTCGAGAGGCCGATGTGGCGGATGTGGCCGGCGGCCTGTGCCTGCGCGAGCGCCCCTATCGAGTGTTCGATAGCGACGTTCGGGTCGACGCGATGGAGTTGGAACAGGTCGATGCGGTCGCGCCTCAAGTTCGCGCGGGCGCGCTCGATCTGCGCCGCAAGCCGCTCAGGCGAGCCGTCGACGACGATCTCGACCGAGCCGTCGGCGCGCATGCGTTTGTCAACGCCCCCCTTGGTGGCCAGGACGGCGTCGGTCTCCCCGAGCGCCTCACCGAGCAAACCGTCGGCGTGCTCAGGCCCGTAGGCGAATGCGCTGTCGAAGAACCGGACCCCGAGCCCGTAGGCGCGGCGCAAGAGCCGGATGCCTCGCTCCCAGTCCGAGTAGGGCCCAGCATTGCCAGGCTGGCCGGTCAGCCGCATGGTGCCAAAGCCCAGGCGGGGCACCTCGACGTCGCCGCCGAGGTGGAAACTGCGGGCGATGGTGGCGTGATCGAGCATGGCGTTCTCCTGGATCCCCGGCGGCCATCTTTGCCGCCGACGACGCGAACCTGGACCACAGGGGGTTTCCTCGGTAGCCGCATAGCATAAGCTTCTGTTATTCGTCTGACGCATGAGCCAGTCGCTCGACCGCTTGACCCTGCTCGACACCTTCGCGCGCATCGCCGAGCGCGGTTCCATCAGCGCCGCCGCGCGCGATCTCGGTCTGAGTCAGGCCAGCGCCAGCCGCCAGCTCGCGACGCTCGAGCGCCGTCTGGGCGTGCGGCTTATCGCGCGCACGACACACGACCAAGCGCTGACGGAAGCCGGCCGCGCCTGCCTCGCCGAGGCGCGCGGGTTATTGGCAGGCTGGGAGGCGCTCGCCGAGCGCTTCGAAGAGGGTGAGGGCGCACTCCAGGGACGGCTCAGGGTCATTGCGCCGGTGGCACTAGGTCAGCTCGCACTTGCCGAAGCGGCGGCAGCTTTCGTGCGTGCCCATCCGAACGTGTCCTTGCGTTGGCTGCTCGACGACGGCGTGGTGCGCATGGCCGAAGAAGGGGCAGACCTATGGCTCAGGGTGGGTTCGGTGCCGGACGAGACGCTCACCGTGCGCCCACTTGGCCACATCGAGCGCCTCGTTGCCGCCGCACCCGAGTTGCTGGCGGACGGCGCGCCGGCGGGGCCCGAGGCGCTCGGCGCTCTGCCCGCGGTGGCGGTCGAACCCTTCGAGGGTGCGCGCGTTCCGCTCGTGAACATCGAAGGGCGCGGGGAGCTCATCACCGCGCGACCTGCGGTCTCAACCGACAGCATTGTCGCTGCGCGCGCTGCCGCGCGCGCTGGTGCCGGCTGGGCGGTGCTGCCGCGCTGGTTCATCGAGGACGACCTCGCGGCTGGTCGCTTGGTCGATCTTCTGGTCGCGTGGCGTGCGCCAACGCTCGTGCTCAACGCAGCACTTCTGCCGGCGACGCGGCGGCCGCGCCGACTAGCGGCTTTCGTCGATCACGTGGCCGACGCCGTGCACGCCATTCCAGGGATCGAGACAACCTAACCTCCGCCAGATCCGAAGCGCCTCGCAGCCGCCATCGTGTCACGCTCACCGAGGTCGTCGAGCGGCCTGCAGGCGACACGTAGGCCACCGCGCGTGCCAGGTGTCGGCCAACGACCGAAATCTATTTTTTCGTGGTTTGGCAAGGAGAGGGTCAGGCGCCGACGCTAACTCAACGCTTCGAATATTAGGAATGCATGGACTTCGCCGCATTCTTGTCTATTATTTATGGTCACCTCCAAAACTGGTGTGAACAACATCTGTTTTTGAGGAAAAAGGATAATCAGAAGGGATCAGGGCAATGAAATGCGAGAAGCTCGTCGACGTCGGACGACGTCACTTCCTCCGAGGCGGTGCCGTTACCGCAGCCGGTGCCGCGTCCTTGGCGGTCGCCGGCATGCCGGCGAGGACGGCCGGCGCGGCAGCACTGATCGACTACCCGTCCAACCGGCTCGCCAACCTCGCCGACCTGGCGGTAAATGTGCCGCTGGACGTCAGCTATCCGGATCCAGCCTCCCCGGGCGTTCTGTTGAAGCTGGGCCAAGCGGTCGTGGGCGGCGTCGGTCCCGACGGGGATGTGGTCGCCTTCTCGGTGCTCTGCCCGCACAAGGGCTACCCCCTCTTTTACAGCGGCGATGACCGATCGCTGAACTGCCCGGGCCACTACTCCCGCTTCGATGCCGAAAAGGGCGGCCAGCAGATCTGGGGGCAGGCGACGCAGAACCTGCCGCAGTTCGCGCTGCGCGTCGACGATGCGGGCGAGATCTACGCCGAGGGCGTCGACGAGCTCATCTACGGCCGTCTGTCGAACGTGTTCTGAGGGAGAATCGGGGATGGCCTACAAGCGACAGATCGGCCGCCTGCCGATCATCCCG
>CAYUKE010000086.1:0-10664 GCA_964445185.1 uncultured Geminicoccaceae bacterium | reverse complement strand
GTAGCGGCCCTCGTCAGGTGCAACATCAGGTTTTATGTGATGTTCCGCATGCATTGCGCCCGCGCCGATCGCACGGGCTCCCTACCTCGGCAGAAGATCTGTCTCGCTAGGCGAGAAGATCGGGTTCGGCGGCCGGCTCCCATTCGGCGATGAAACCGTCGACCGTATTGTCCGCCCAATCGTTCCAGAGGTCGTTCCACGTTCCTTTGCGCTCGCCGGCGCCTCCGCGCGCCACGAGCTTGTCCTCGTTGCCATGGGTCGGCCAGTCGTTCGGCTCGCCGGGCGCCCAGTTGGTAAACGCGAACTCCTCGCCGGTAACCCAACGCCAACCACCCGCAGGCTCGCCATAGTCCGACGCGGTGGGGTCCTGCTCGCCACCGAGCCACCAGCCACTTCTCTGATCGGGGAGGAGGTCGGCGACGAACGCCGCCTCGTCGGCCGACGTCGTCGTCACGAGGTGCGCGTTGCCCGCGGCCAACGCCGTCGCCGCGATGCGCGCCTCCTCCCAACTCGACGCCGGCGCGTCGATCAGAGCGTACCAGTGGCCGTTGCCACCATCCGCCGTGCGCCACTGCACCCAGTCGACCTCAGGCGACGCCCCGGGGTCCCACTCGACAATATAGCCGTCGACCGAGTTCGCATCCCAGTCGTCCCAATGGTCGTTCCAGCCGACATTGGCGCCGCCGTCGCTCGCAAGCTCAAGCTTGTCCTCGTTGCCGTGGGTCGGCCAATCGTTCGGCTCGCCCGGCCGCCAATCGGCAAAGGCGAACGGCTCGTCGGTCACCCAGCGCCAACCACCCGTAGGCTCCCCATAGTCGGGCGCGGCGGGATCCTGGTAGGCACCAAGCCACCAACCGGACGCCTCGTCCGGCATCAGGTCTTCGAGGTAAGCGTTCTCGGCGGCCGTCGTGACCGTCGCCAGATGCGCCTTGCCCGGGAACACGGCTTCGGCCGCGGCCTCTGCCTCCGTCCAGCCCACCGCGGGCGCCTCGACGAGGGCGTACCAATGGTCGTTGCCGCCATCGACCGCGGCCCATTGCTGCCACGCGAGCCCACCGGGCGGTGCGAGCGACGGCGGCGGCGGCGCCTCGATGCCCGTCGAATCGGGCGGTACGACGCCACCCGGCGGCACGTAGTCGCCAGCGCCGAGCGCGTCACCCGCGACGCCCTTGAGAAGGACGCGGTCGGCACCGATCTCGAGCCGTAGCCCGTTGGGCGCGACCGACCAAGTGAGCTCGGTGTCGTCCGCGTAGCCGGAGAGATCCAGGGTGTCCACGCCCGGCTCGAAGTCGACGATCTTGTCGCTGCTCTCGCCCGGCCGCTTGACGAAAACGTCCGCCCCGGGGCCGCCGACGAGCCGGTCGTCGCCGGGGCCGCCAACGAGCCGATCGTCGCCGGGGCCGCCCCGCAGGTCGTCCGGGCCGACATTGCCGCGAATGGTGTCATCGCCGCGCAGACCCATGACGGTTTCGCCGCCGAGCGACTGCAGCAGGTCGTCGCCGTCGGTCGCCTTGAGCGTCACGACATAGACCGCGCGCGTGTCGGCGGCCGTCCCCTCGATAAGGTTGCCGGCTGTGCTGGTGTAGGCGATGGATGTGCCGTCGGACGAGACTGCGGGTTGGAAAGACCACCCTTGCGCCTCCTCGCCTTCCGCCGTCCGGCTGATCCGGGTGGCCACACCCGTGGTCAGATCGGTAACGAAGATGTCCTCGTCGCCGCCGCGGCCGTCGATCCACAAACCGTCCTCGCCGCGGTCGCTGTACCGTGTGGCGTAGACGACTTGGTCCGTGCCCGGCACGAACTCGACGTGGTGGGCGAAAACTGTGTCGCCGCCGAGGAGCCGCGTCGACGCACCCGTGGCCAGGTCGATGACGTAGGTCTCGTAGAAGTAGTCGAACTCACCTTCGAACGAGTGCTGAACGCTGTGCACCAGCTTCGTCGAATCGGGCGAAAAGTGAACGTCGAACTGAACGTAGCTCTGCGTGGTCGGCGCGTCGTCGAAAACCGTTGTGGCGTCGACTCGGCGGACAGCACCTGATGCCGTCTCGAGCAGGAAGAGCCCCTCGCGGGTCGCCGCAGGCTCGTTACCGACCACGTCCCGAAAGACCGCCAGTTCACCGTTCGGCGACGTAACGGCCTCGGCGTCAGCAGCGCGGATCAAGTCGAACAGCGGATAGCCGGTTTCTGTTGCGAGGTCCTGCTCGCGCGCCGCGCGCTGCTCATGCTCCTTGGCGAGCGGCGCCAGCGGGTCGTCGGGGTTGTCAGTGTCGATGGACTCGATCGCCCCGCTCGCGAGGTCTTTCACGTAGATTGCTGGCGTAGCATCTGGATGGTCGTTCGTGAGATTACCGGCCTCGCTCCACAAGAGAATCTGTTGTCGACCGGGCAAAAAATAAGGGACGTCGCTGTCACCGTCAGCAGGCTGACCTCGCGAGTCGGCACTCGCAAGGCGCAGGGACGAGAAATTGACGGGCATCTGTTGTCCTCGAAGGCAGGCGAGCAAAATAGGATTCTTGCGTATCGAATTGATAGCACGGACCGCGAGCAGCGTCGCTGTCTTCCTAGGTCGGAAGAACTGAGTGTGAAGTCTTGGGAATAAGTCCGCGCGGCTGGCTTCCTGGCAGCAGTCTCGACGATCGGCGCGCCACCAGCGGTCACGACAGGGCGACGTCGACCGGGCAGTTCAGGCTCGCGGCGCAGCGCCACGATCGCCCGCGCGCGCATCCGGATCAACCACCGCGCCGGGCTGGCCGGCGAGCTCCAGCGCGGTCGCGACGACGGCAGCACCGAGACCAAAATGACAGACGACAACGGTGGGACGGGGGGCGCAAAGGCCCCGGGCCTGAGCAAGCGCCGCGAGCGCGGCCGGCCGCCGGAAGCGCTGGCCCACAGCGGTCTCGCAGACCACCTCCGTCGGAGCCAGCACACAATTCGCAGTAAGGACTGCGCGTCCGGGCGCCGCGCCGAGAACAACCTCGTCGTCGACCGATGCGCGGGCGTCGACGATCAGCGCGTGCCCGTTGGCGGCCGCCAGCGCGGCGCCGTCGGTGAAGCGCCCGAGACGCTGACCGCCGGCGCGGATCGGCCCGGCGATCCGACGCGGATCCCCAGCCGTCAGCGCGCCGCCGGCGGCTACCCAAGCCGGCGTGCCGCCGTCGAGAAGACGTACACCCCGGAAACCAGCGTCGAGCAGGGCCCAGCGCGCAAACGGCGCCGTCGCGGTACCGCCTTCCGCATCGGTGACGACGATCGATTTCGCCGGGCTCACCCCATGCGCGGCGAGCGCTGCCCGCAACGTCGCGGGCGTCGGGGGCGCAATGAGCGGGCGATCGGCGGCTCCCGCGCCTGGCGGTCCGAGCGCAGCGAGATCAAGGAAGGCCGCGCCGGGAATGTGGGCTTCGCGATAGCGCCGCCAGACATCGATCCCGGCGTGATTGAACGGCGGGAAGATCCAGGAGGCGTCGAAGATCGCCCAGCTGTTCGCGCCGGCACGAAGGCTCTCGACGTCAAGAAGAACGGACGAACCCGTCATGGGCGACCGGTGCGCCGGCCGGCGGCGGTCGTCAACCGAGACCCGCCCCTTTTCGCGGTCGGCGAAAAGCTGTAGCCCGACTGTGGTTTCCGGGAGGCGCCAATGCTCCACGTGCGCACGGCCCTGGGTGGCATGGTCACCGCGCCCCACCATCTCGCCGCGAGTTCGGGCGCCGCCGTCCTTCGCGACGGTGGCAACGCCATTGAGGCTGCGGTGGCGGCGGCCGCAACGATTGCCGTCGCCTACCCGCACATGAACAGCATCGGTGGCGACGGCTTCTGGCTCATCGCTCGGCCGGGCGAGGCGCCGGTGGCGATCGACGCGAGCGGCCCGGCGGCAGCAGCGGTGCGCGTCGAGGACTACCGCAGGCACGACCTGACGGCGCCGCCTACGCGAGGTGGCCCGGCGGCGCTCACGGTCGCCGGCGCGGTCGCCGGCTGGGCCGCCGCCCTCGAAGTGGCCCGCGCATGGGGCGGTCGGCAACCGCTCGAGCGGCTGCTCGCCGATGCCGTGCGCCACGCCCGCGACGGCGTGCCCGTCACCGCCGCGGCAGCCGCCCTCACCAGCACGCACCGCGACGCACTTGCCGAGGTCCCAGGCTTCGCCGCGACGTTCCTGGAGAAAGGCGCGGCGGCTGGCGCCGAGCTTCACCAGCCGGACCTGGCTGGCACGCTCCAGCGGCTCGCCGCCGCTGGCCTCGACGACTTCTACGCTGGCGATCTTGCCGATGCGTTGGCCACCGGCCTGGAGGCCGCGGGCAGCCCGCTCAAGCGCGCCGACCTCGAGGCCTATCAGGCGAAGCGCGTGGCGCCGCTCTCCCTCTCGATCGGCTCTGCCGAGGTCTGGAACCTGCCGCCGCCGAGCCAGGGCGTGACCTCATTGATGATCTTGGGTATCGCCGCGCGGCTCGGCCTGCCCCGGCCCGACGGCGTTGCCCACGTGCACGGCCTCGTCGAGGCGACAAAGCGGGCGCTTCGCCTGCGCGACCTTGAGCTGGGCGATCCCGCCGCCATGCACAGCGACGCCAAGCACTGGCTCCAGCCGACGACCCTGGATGCTGAGGCCGCGGCGATCGACCCGGCCAAGGCAGCGCCCTGGCCCGCGCCGGCCGACCGCGGCGACACGGTCTGGCTCGGTACGGCCGACCGCGAGGGCTGCATGGTCAGCTACATCCAGAGCCTGTACTTCGAATATGGCAGTGGCGTGGTCGTTCCCGGCACCGGCGTCCTCTGGCAGAACCGAGGCGCCGGGTTCAGCCTTGCGGCGGGGCCCAACCAACTTCGCGCCGGCCACCGTCCGTTGCACACGCTCAACCCGGCCCTCGCCCGCTTCGCCGACGGTCGCGCGTTGGTCTATGGCGCGATGGGGGGCGACGGCCAGCCGCAGACGCAAGCTGCCCTCTTCTCCCGCTACGCGTGGTTCGACCAAGACCTGCAGGCGGCGATCACCGCACCTCGATGGCTGCTCGGCCGGACCTGGGGCGCCCCCGCAACGACGCTCAAGATCGAGCGGCGCTTTCCCGCCAAGGTGACCGACGAGCTGCGGGTGCTCGGCCACACCGTCGAACTGGTTGACCCGTTCGACCAGCGCATGGGGCACGCCGGGGCGATCCTCCGCCACCCGTCGGGTGTTCTCGAAGGCGCGACCGACCCGCGCGCGGACGGCGCGGTGGCGGCGCTTTGAGCCGTTGACGCGCAAACGCCTGCTCATCGTCGCCCACGCGCCCTCGGCCAACACCGAGGCGCTTCGCCAAGCCGTCGCCGACGGCGCAGGCGAGATTGACACCATCGACGCGGTGACCCTCGGGCCGTTCGACGCGCAGCCCCCGGATGTGCTGGCCGCTCAGGCGATCATCCTCGGGACGACGGAGAACCTCGGCTACATGAGCGGCGCGCTAAAGGACTTCTTCGATCGCTGCTACTATCCCCTGCTCGAGGCGACGCAAGGCTTGCCCTACGCGCTCTATGTCCGCGCCGGCCACGACGGGACGGGGACCCGCCGCGCCGTCGAGAGCATCGTCGGCGGTCTGCGGTGGAAAGCGGCACAACCACCGCTGGTCTGCCGCGGCGCGTGGGACCCCAACTTCGTCGGACAAGCACGCGAGGTCGGTCTCTACATGGCCGCCAGCCTCGACGCTGGCATCCTCTGAAGGTGGCCATGCGCCGGGTCGTCCTGGTCGGCGGCGGCCACGCACACGCGCTGGTCCTTCGCGCCTGGGCGCTCAAACCCAGAAGCGACGTCCGGCTGACCCTGATCTCGCCCGCCAGACATACCCCCTATTCGGGCATGCTGCCCGGACACCTCGCCGGTCACTACGGGTGGAGCGAGTTCCACATTGACCTCGCCACCCTCGCCAGGGCGGCCGGCGCCGAGCTGATCCTCGACTTGTGCATCGGCCTCGACCTCCAGCACCGTCGCGTGCTTCTCGCCAACCAACCCGCGGTCGCGTTCGATCTGGTGGCGCTCGACACTGGCTCGACCTCAGCGCTGCGGGGCGCGGGAGACCGGCTGCACCCCGTCAAGCCTGTTGCCCCCTTCCTTGACGCCTGGAACGCGTTCCTGCAAGCAGGCCCACCGCCCGCCTCGAACGTAGTCGTGCTCGGCGGCGGTGTCGGCGGCGTCGAGCTGGCGCTCGCCATGGCCCACCGCCTAGGCAGCCGTAGCGCCGTTACGCTCGTGGAGCGCGGCGACAACATTACCCGCGACCTTCCCAGCGAGGCACGAGCGCGCCTTCGGCGTACCCTGAACCGACGAGGCATAAGTCTCCGCACCGGCGCCGAAGTGACAGGCTTCGACGGCGAGGCAGTCTGGCTCGGCGCGGCGTGCGTTCCCAGCGACTTCACGGTCGCCGCCGTCGGGGCGACGCCGGCGTCCTGGCTCAAGGAGACCGCCTTGGCCCTCACCGCCGACGGCTTCGTGCGCGTCGGAAGCGACCTCCGGGCGATCAACGATAGGTGCGTCTTCGCGGTTGGCGACGTCGCGCACCTCGACCCGTCACCGCGGCCCAAGGCCGGTGTCTTCGCCGTCCGCCAGGGGTCCATCCTCGATAGAGCGCTGCGGGCGGCGCTCGATGGGCGGCCAGGCCCGACCTATCGGCCCCAGCGGGACTACCTGCGGCTCGTTTCGCTCGGCGACAGACGTGCACTCGCGGTTCGGTCAGGTCTGGTCGTCGGCGGCTCGGGCCCCGTCGGCAGCGCGGTGTGGTCGCTGAAGGATCGGATCGATCGCAGCTTCATGGCCAAGCTGCGCGCATCACGCCCACAGACGTCCTCCTGACGGGGAGGAGATGTCGCGCCTCAGGCCGCAAGGCCCGCGCGGTCGAACGTCACGACGCCACCTTTGAGCGTCAGCTCGCAAGCCGCGTCGCGGACGGCGTCGGCCGGCGCCGTCGCGAGGTCGGTGTCGAAGACGGCAATGTCTGCGAGCTGGCCCGGCAGGAGCCGGCCCTTCGTATGCTCGGCGCGGCCGACATAGGCGCTGTTGTAGGTGTAGGCGTGCAACGCCTCTTCCGGGCTGATCGCTTCCTGGCCGCCAAGAACCGTGCCGCGGTCGGTGCGTCGCGTCTGCATGGTGCAGAGGTTGACGAAGGGGTTGCAGTCCGAGACGGGGCAGTCGCTGCTGGCGGCAGGCCGGAGCCCGCGGTTGAGCCAACGGCGCATCGGGTAGGCTGCGGCACCACGCGTAGCACCCAGCACGTCGACGTAGAGATCGCCGAAGTCGTGCATGAACACCGGCTGCGGCACCGGCGTGAGCCCCAACCGCACCAGCCGGTCGATCTGCGCGTCTGTGTTGAAGCCGCAATGCTCGATCCGATGGCGGCGGTCGGGAGCGGGCATGGCCTCGAGGGCCGCTTCGTAGGCGTCGAGCACCTGCTCGATCGCCGCATCCCCGATCGCGTGCGGCGCAAGCTGGTAGCCCTTGGCGTGGTAGTCGGCGACGTAAGCCGAAAGTGCTTCGGGCTCGAGCATCAACAGGCCGTGGCCGCCCCCCAGATACGGCTCCCGCACCGCTGCGGTGCGGCCGCCGGCGCTGCCGTCGGTGAAGATCTTGACCGGGCCGATCATCAGCGCGTCGTCGCCGGTACCTGTGACGAGCCCGATCTCGGCGCAGCGCTCGACGATGCCGCCGGGACCACCGAGCAGGCAGAGGTCGACGCGAACGGCAAGCGCGCCCTCCCGCTTGGCCCGCAAGTACGCCGGGATCTCGGCAAAGCCCGCGCTGATGCCGACCGCCGCGTCCATCACGCTGGTGATGCCGAAGGACGCGCAATGATCGCTGCCGCGCCGAATGGCGGCGACGAGATCGGCCTCGCTCGGTGCCGGCAAGATGGCTTTGACGGCGTCCCTGGCCGTCTCAGCGATGAGGCCCGTCGGCTCGCCATCGACAATCTCAATCCGGCCGCCGGGCGGCGCCGGCGTGGCGGCGGTGATCCCGGCGAGCGCCAGCGCCTTCGAGTTGCACACGGCGAGATGGCCGCAGGCGCGAACGAGGTAGACGGGATGGTCCGGCGCCGCCCGATCCAGCTCCTGCCTGGTCGGATGGCGCTTGGTGTCGAGCTTGAAGTGGTCGTAGCCGCGGCCGAGGATCCAGCCGCCATGCGGTCGGCTCCGCGCCGCATCGGCTACCTTGGCCAGCAGCGTCGCCAGGTCCGGCGCCGCTGCTGGCCGGAGGTCCAGCTCCGCCATGGCAAGGCCAAGCGGCAGCAAGTGGAGGTGCGCGTCGTATAGCCCGGGCATCGCGAAGCGGCCGGCCAGATCGATCCGCTGCGTCGCCGGCCCGGCCAGGGCATCGAGATCGTCGCCCACGGCGAGGATGCGGCCGCCGAAGATTGCCACATCACGCGCCCACGGCAGACCGGCGCCACACCAGACATGCCCGCGCCGCAGCAGCACGTCCGCGGCGAGCCCGCTTACCGTTTCGCCCATCGCCAAGCTCCCGGCCCGGACCCCGATCCACGGAGCCGGACGCAGCGCATCATGGATGCTATCCTAGCGCAGGCCCGTCACCGTGCCGCAAGCTTCCCGCGCCAGATCCGCGCCGCTCACGCCACGGCATCGCCCTGGCGGGCACAGGCGAGCCGCCGCCGCGCCTCGGCGTCGGCAGCGCGGGCGGGCGTCGTTTCCTCGCGACGGGCGCGATCGAGGATGACCGCGACGGTATCGCCGATCCGATCGACCGCGGTCCACACAACGTCAGGATCCCTGCCCCCAACATATTCGTCGGCGACGGCGATGACGCCGCCGGCGTTGATGACGTAGTCGGGCACGTAGGTGACGCCGCGCGCGGCGAGGCGGTCGCCGTCGGCATCGGTGGCGAGCTGGTTGTTCGCAGCACCGGCAACGACCTTGGCCTGCAGAAGCGGGATCGTGCGGGCGTGGAGAACGGCGCCGAGCGCGCATGGCGCCAGCACATCGACGTCGGCCGCGAGAATGTCGCCAACGGCCATCGCATCCGCCTCGAAGACGACGCTGGCCCGCGCTACCCGCTCCGGGTCGATGTCGGCGACGACCAAACGCGCGCCCGCTTCGTGCAGGCGTTCGGCAAGCTTCCAACCGACGGCGCCCAGCCCCTGCACGGCGACCCTCAGACCCTCCAGGTCAGAGCGGTCGAACGTGAAACGCACGGCCGCCTGGAGGCCCTTGAAGACGCCCCGGGCCGTCTTCGGCGACGGGTCTCCGCTTCTGGCCCCGTCCCCGATGCCGCAGACGTGTCGCGTGCGGGTCCGGAACAGCCGCGCGTCCGCCTCGGTGATGCCGACATCCTCGGCGACCACGTAGCGGCCACCGAGCCGGTCCACCGACTCGGCAAACGCGAGCAGCATCTCCGTGGTCTTGTCGCGGCGGGGCTCGCCGATGAGCACCGACTTGCCGCCGCCGAAGGCGAGCCCGGCCAGCGCGTTCTTGTAGGTCATGCCCCGGGCGAGCCGCAGCGCGTCGACCGTGGCGTCGCCCGGGCTCGCGTAGGCCCACATCCGGCAGCCCCCAAGCCCGGGTCCCAACGTCGTGTCGTGCAAGGCGATGACCGCCCGCAGGCCCACCTCGGGCCGACAAACATGCACCACCTCCACATGGTCGTCGAAGGCTTCCAGCCCGAACACGCGCCGACCCCGGACCGCTAGCCGACGACGAAGGCGGCGAGCGCCGCAACGATGCCGACGACGACAAGCACGATCGCCGCAACCGCCATCCCCCGCCGCGCGCCTGCTGGCAGCGGCAGCGCGCCAGAGCCGATGAAGAGGGCCACCGCGAGTCGGCTGACGAGCTGGAAGAATTGATCTTGGGCCAAGCGGATCCCTCGACGCGACTGCCCTCCCTTCCTAGACAGGGAGGCCGTTGATCGCCAGGGGCAGCGGCGGCTCGCGCTCTGGGTTCCTCGTTGCATAGGGAGCGCTGCCGTGACCGTCCCCACCTTCGACCTCGGCGACGATTGGGCCGAGCTCCGTGCCGGCGTCGCCCAGATCTGCGAGCGCTTTCCGGTGCCCTACTGGCGGGACCTCGATCGCGCGCGGGCCTATCCCGAAGCGTTCGTGCAGGCGTTAACCGAGGCCGGCTATCTGGCCGCGTTGATCCCCGAAACCTATGGTGGCAGCGGCCTGCCGGTGCGCGCCGCGGCCGTGATCCTGGAGACGATCCACGCCCAGGGCGCGTCAGCCGCCGCCTGCCACGCCCAGATGTACACGATGGGCACGCTCCTGCGGCACGGCTCCGACGAGCAGAAAGAGCGCTACCTGCCCGAAATCGCCGCCGGCCGGCTGCGTCTCCAGGCCTTTGGCGTCACCGAGCCCACGGCCGGCACCGACACCAGCCGCATCGCCACCCGCGCCGAACCGACCAGCGACGGCGGCTGGCGGGTCAACGGGCAGAAGATCTGGACCAGTCGCGCGCTCCACTCCGACCTGATGCTGCTGCTGGCGCGCACGACGCCTTCGGAGGACGTCGCCGACCGGACCGACGGCATGTCCGTCTTCGTCGTCGACCTGCGCGCGCTCAAGGACAACGGCGTCGAGATCCGTCCGATCGAGACGATGATCAACCACAACACGACGCAGGTCTTCTTCGACGACGCCTTGCTACCGCGCGACGCGCTGATCGGCGAGGCGGGCCGGGGCTTTCGCTACATTCTCGACGGCATG
>CAYUKE010000085.1:0-10679 GCA_964445185.1 uncultured Geminicoccaceae bacterium | reverse complement strand
GTGGTCTTCGGCCTCGGCGGCATCGGGCTCAACGTGATCCAGGGCCTGCGGCTGGTCGGCGCGAACAAGATCGTCGGCGTGGACCTGAACGCCGACAAGACGGCCATGGCCGAACGCTTCGGCATGACGCACTTCGTCAACCCGCGCGAGGTCGAGGGCGACCTGGTGCCCTACCTGGTCGACCTGACCGGCGGGGGCGCGGACTACAGCTTCGAGTGCATCGGCAACGTGACCACCATGCGCCAGGCGCTGGAGTGCTGTCACAAGGGCTGGGGCGAGAGCATCATCATCGGCGTCGCGGGAGCCGGCCAGGAGATTGCGACCCGGCCGTTCCAACTCGTCACCGGTCGCGTCTGGCGCGGCAGCGCATTCGGCGGGGCGAGGGGCCGTACGGACGTGCCGAAGATCGTCGATTGGTACATGGAGTCGAAGATCAACATCGACGACCTGATCACCCATCAGGTCGCCTTCGACGAGATCAATACCGCGTTCGACCTCATGCACGAAGGCGAGAGCATCCGCACCGTCGTGCGTTTTTGAGCGACCGCGGAGATCGCCTGGACGACGATGCAACTTTAGCGTTTGCTTGACGGGCCGGTTCCCGGCATAGCCGCTCATGCCTTGAATTGCGAGGTGGTAACGTCGTTCTTTTCGGGCGGTGAGGAGAGGTCGCGTCGTGGGATCAACGGTGGCGCCCGAGGGCGCACGTATCGAGGCGGCGCTTGCCGAGCGCTGGCGGACGTGGGCGCGCGAGGTCGCGCTGCCCTTCTGGCGCGAGCAGCGGCGCAGCAGCGGGCTCTTCCTGGAACGGCTTCACCTCGATGGTAGCGCCGACGAGACGGCGCCGCTGCGACTGCGCACGCACGCACGCCAAGTCTACGTCTTTGCGCATGCCTATCTGATGGGGCTCGACGAGGCTGGTGGCGAGGTGGCGCGCGACGGTTTCGAGGTTATGGTGGCGAGCGGCTACCGTCCCGACGGATCGGCGGGGTGGATCCATGCGCTGACGCCGGCGGGTGATGTTCTGGACGGCCGGCGCGATCTGTACGACCACGCATTCGTCCTGCTCGCTTTGGCCTATCTGCTGCGCCTCCAGCCGCCGCCGGCTGACGCGCGTCGTTTGCTCGACGCGACGACGGCACTCTTCGATACCGTGTTCGCAGCGTCCCACGGCGGCTTCGCCGAGACGGCGGAAGGCGGCCTGCCGCGGCGTCAGAACCCGCACATGCACTTGCTCGAAGCATCCCTCGCGCTGTTCGAGACGACGGGCGACGCCGCGCATCTGGCGCGCGCGCGGGCGCTCGTGGACCTGTTTCGCGAGCGCTTCTTCGATCGGCGACGCGGCGTTGTTCGCGAGTACTTCACCGGAGACTGGTCGCTGCTGCCGGGCGATGGGAGCGACCGCGTCGAGCCCGGGCACCTCGCCGAGTGGGTCTGGCTGCTCGATCGGGTCGAGCGGCTGATGGGCGAGCCGACGGCCGCCGAGCGACAGATACTGTTCGCCAATGCCCTGCGGCTGGGGATCACGCCCGGCAGCGACGGCTTCCTCGTCGACGAGACCGATCCCCACGGCACGCCGCTGGGCGACAGCCGCCGGCTCTGGCCGCAGACCGAACTGCTCAAGGCCCTCGTCGTTCAAGCGCGCTCAACCGGCGATCCCAAACTGTGGCAGCAGGCTGACGCGGTGACCGAGCGTCTATTTCAGACCTATCTCGCCGAGGTGCCGGCTGGCACGTGGCGCGACCGGTTCACCGTCGCGGGCGTGCCCGCCGTCGACCACATCCCCGCGAGCACGCTTTACCATCTGCTCGGGGTCGTCGCGACGATCGCGCCCGCCTAACGCGCCTCTCGCCGGGAGGCGCCCGACCGCGGCTGGTGGCCGGGCTGGATCTTGGTTGTTCCTGCGTGCCGCCCCTTTCCGAATGGGGCCCGTGGCCCCACTCTCCCGCGTGGCATCGGTGGCGCGCGGCAGGCGCCACCTCCCAGCGGGAGCGGGCAGAGGTGATGACGCAGCCGTCCGAATTCGATCTGTCGGGCAAACGGCTCTGGGTGGCCGGCCATCGTGGCATGGTGGGTTCGGCCATCGTCCGCCGCCTCGCCCCCGAGGCGAGCACGGTGCTCACGGCCACGCGCGAGGAGTGCGACCTATCGCGCCAGGATGCGGTTGAGCGATGGATGGCCGACAACCAGCCCGACGCGGTGATCCTAGCGGCGGCGAAGGTCGGCGGGATTCTCGCCAACACCACCTATCCGGCGGATTTCCTTTATGAGAACCTGGTCATCCAGGCGAACGTCATCGATCAGGCGTTTCGCCAGGGCGTTCAGAAGCTGCTCTTCCTCGGTAGCTCGTGCATCTATCCGAAGCTAGCCCCCCAACCAATGCCCGAAGACTGCCTTCTGGATGGTCCACTCGAGCCGACCAACCAGTGGTACGCGGTGGCCAAGATCGCCGGCGTCAAGCTTTGCCAAGCATACCGTCGCCAACACGGCTGCGACTTCATCAGTGTGCTGCCGACGAACCTCTACGGCCCGCACGACAACTTCGATCTCGAGCGTAGTCATGTCGTGCCGGCGCTGATCCGCAAGATGCACGAGGCCAAGATCGCCTCGGCCGCGCAGGTCGAGATCTGGGGCACTGGCGCGGCCCGGCGCGACCTTCTGCACGTCGACGACCTTGCCGATGCGTGCGTGTTCCTTCTGCGGCACTACAGCGACGAGATCCCGCTCAACATCGGCTCTGGTGACGATGTCGCTATCGGCGATCTCGCCAACATGATCGCGGCCGTTGTCGGCTTCAGGGGCGAGCTTGCGTTCGACCGCTCGAAACCGGACGGCACGTTGCGCAAGCTGCTCGACGTGACGCGGCTCGCCGCGCTCGGCTGGCAGCCGCGCGTTCCGCTGCGGGAGGGGCTCGCCGACGCCTACGCGTGGTTTCTTGACGAGGTTGCCGTCGAGTCGGCCGCCGTGCGCCAAGACGTTGAAGCGCGCTGACGCTCAGTCAGCATCCTCCGGAACCGCAATGTGGACCGCCAGCCAGACGGTCGGCCGGTCGTCGGCCGTGGCGGCGACGCGGTGGCGGACGCGGGCCGGCAGGAACAGCCAATCGCCGGTCTCAAGCCGTCGCGGCGCGCGCTCACCCTCGATCAACACCTCGGCGGTCCCGGCGATCAACGCGACCCATTCGTCCCAGCCTTGATCGCACCAGCAGCCGGGCGCCGTGACGTGCCCGGTGGAGACGATGCGCTCGATCCTGACGCTGTTCGCCTTCAGCAGCGTTTCGACCAGCTCGGCGTCAAGAGCGGTCGGAACTTCGTCCAGCAGTGCGCCGGTCTCGACGCCGCGGCCGGCGCCCTCTTCGCTCGTCACGCCGGGTCTCCATCCCTAGTAACCTGGCCGATCCAGGGTAGGTGGCGATAGCGCTCTGCCCAGTCGATGCCATAGCCAACGACGAAGACATCGGGGATGGTGAAGCCGGTGAGGTCGGCATGAAAGTCGACCTCGCGGCGCTCGGGCTTGTCGAGGAGCGCCACGGTCAGGATTGGGCCTGCCCCGAGGTCCTCAAGGATATGCCGCGCCGCCTTAAGCGTGCGCCCGGTGTCTTGGATGTCGTCGACGATCACGACGGGCGTGTCGCGGAAGCTGCCGGTGAGGCTTGAGAGCACCTGCACCTGGCCCGCGCTCGTCGTCCCCATGCCGTAGCTTGCCAGCCGCATGAACTCGACGCGTGGCGCTGCGCCGCGACCGTCGAGGGCACGCACCAGGTCGGCGACGAACACGAAGCTCCCAGTGAGAATGCCGACGATCGTGAACGTCGTCGGCATGCGCGTGCCGATCTCGGCCGCTATCTCGGTGACGCGCCGCTCGATCGTCCTTGCATCAAAAAGCGGGTGGACCTCAGGGTTCGTCATGCGCGCGCCTTACCTTCGCTGCATGACGTTAGTCATAGCGGAGGCGCGGAGCAGGGTCCCTACGACTGTCGGCGTTGTCGCCGTCGCGGCGCCCGGGCAAGCGTAATCGCATCGCGCCACGCCCGAGGTCCTGATCGTGCCCCATCCGCCCTCCCATCCGTGGACCACCGACACCGCTAGCCGCCACGCCCGGTTGCGGATCGGCGTCGCGCAGATCGACACCGCGCTCGGCGATCTCCACGCCAACTTGGCGCGGCATGTCGAGGCCGTCCGTGCGGCGGACGCGAAGGGTGTCGAGCTCCTCGTCTTTCCCGAGCTGTCGTTGACCGGCTACCAGGTCGGTGTGCAGGTCCTGGACCTCGCGATGTCGCGGGATGCGCCGTTTCTCACCCAGCTATCGGCGCTTGTGCCGGGGATGACGCTGGTCGTCGGCTTCGTCGAGGAGGGGCCTGCGGCCCAGTTCTACAACGCCGCGGCCGTCCTCCGCGACGGCGCCTGCATCTTCGTCCATCGCAAGCTCAACCTCGCGACCTACGGCGAGCTGGAGGAGGACAAGTACTTCGCCGACGGCCGCTACGTGGATGTCGTCGAGCATGGCGCGCCCTGGCAGCTCGCGGTGCTCGTTTGCGCCGACGCTTGGAACCCGGGCCTCGTCCATCTGGCCGCGCTCTACGGGGCGACGGTGCTGGCCATGCCGGTGGCTTCGGGCGAGGGCGTGGTCGGTGCTGACTTCTCCAACCCCGACGGTTGGGCGCTTGCGTGCCGCTTCTACGCGATGCTCTACGGCATGCCGGTGGTCATGGCGAACCACATGGGCGTCGAGGGGCAGGTGCGCTTTTGGGGCGGCTCGCGGATCATCGACCCCTTTGGCCGCGAGCTCGCCGTCGCGGGCGACGGTGAGGAGGTGATCGCGGCGACGGTCGACTACGGCGCTGTCCGACGCGCGCGCTTCCAGCTGCCAACGGTGCGGGACAGCAACCTCGATCTCATCCACCGCGAGATCGAACGCCTCGCCAACCGCATCGGTGTCCCCCGCGGGATGCGCTCGGTGTAGAGCGCCGGCGGTGCCCGCGATGGTTCGTGACGCCGCTATTGCGGCACGTCGGGGTCCCCGGGCGGAAGTTGGTAGCGCTCCTCCGCGCGGGCCGTTTCGACACCGTCGATGCGCCGGAGGTCATCGAGGATCGACGCGTCGCCCGTACCGATGATCGTGCGGAAGCGCGGGAGCGTTTCCGTGACGTCTAGTCCCGCGGCCTTGAGCGTTCGTGCGAGCTCGTCGATCTGCGCCCTCTGGCCTTCCTCGACCATGACCACGATGCCGATATCCACCATCACTCCAATCCTGCCCCATGGGCCGGCTCAGGTGTATGGGCTCATGCGGCGCCCGAAGATGCTCGGGCGCCGCCTCGCCCCGGGCGACGACTATCGCCGCTTCGGCTCGACGTTCAAGGCGGAGGCCGCGCTAGGCGACCAGTGGAGCTGTGGGCGCTTGGACTAGGCCTCGGCCGAAGTCGCTGAAGCCGCCAAGTTCGCGCGCGGTCCGCTCGAGCGCTTGCCAGAGACGCTCGCCGCGCAGCTCCGGATCGCTTTCCGCCAACAGCGCGGCGATGCCGGCGACGTGCGGGCACGCCATGGAGGTGCCCTGCAGCGTGTTCGAGCCCCGCGGCAGCGGGTACGAGGAGTATACGCTAACACCCGGCCCCGAGACGTTGACCTCGCCGCCGTTGGGGTTGCGACCGCCACACGAGAAGAAGGCGACATCGAGCATCGGATCGACCGCGGCGATCGCCATGATCGACGGCGCGTTGGCCGGCGCACCGACCGGCGCGATGAGACCGAATTGCCGCTGGCTCTCGTTACCGGCGGCCGCGATGACCAGGCTCTGCGCTTCGAGCGCCGCCCGGCCGACCTCCTCGTAAATCGGATCGGGCGGCTCGCCCAACCGGGTGGGGCGGCCGAGCGACATCGAGATGACGACGCACGCCTGCTCGATCGCCCAGTCCATGGCGCGGAGGATGTCTGCCTCCCGGCCAGAGCCGCGGTTGTTCAACACCTTGCCGATGAAGAGTTCCACGTCCGGCGCCACACCGTAGCGGCGACCGAACCTAGAACACATCGGTCCGGCGACGGTTCCGGCGCAGTGGGTGCCGTGACCCTGCACGTCGTCGACCGTTTCGCCGGAAACGAAGCTCCGGTGAACGATGTCGCGATCAGCGAAGTCGGGGTGTTCGAGGTCGAGGCCGGTATCCAGTACGCAGACCTTGATCCCCTTGCCCTTGTACGTCGAGCGGTGGGCCCCGGTGGCGATCAGCCCCCACGTCAGCTCCGCCGTGTCGGCGAAGGGCACGTCGTCGGCTCCGGCGGCGGTCGGCAGACCGGCCGGTTGCGCGGTGCCCGGGCCGCGCTCGATCAGGAGCCGCAAGCCGTCGCGCATCCAGGCTTGGTAGCGCTGCTCGAGCGTGCTGATGCTGAACATGAAGAACTCGGGCCGGACGGCGGCAACGCCGTCACGCTGGGAGAGCGCGGTAATGCGGGCACCGTCGTCCTTGGGCGCGACGACGGCGGCAGCGAAGCGCGGTAGGACGACAGCACTGTCGTCGTCGAGCGCTGCGTCGAGGGCCGTGGTCTCCTCGCCGAAATCGCGCGCGTCCTGAACGCGGCTGACCGTGCCGTCCAGCGCACGGGTCATGTGCCCGACATCGGCGCCATGTTTGAAGCGAACAATCGTCCGGCCCGTGGTCTGCGGTTCGGGTGGTGCGGGAAAGCTGCTCGGATCGATGGGCATACGGGTTCCTTTCGCCGGATGGCGCGTGTCCTCGTTTTCCGTGGACGCCGCCGATCGAGATCGTCACCGATCCCCATCGTTCCCCCCTGGGAGCGTCTCGCCCACGCAACGATTGTCGCTGGACGCGAATGACCCCGAAGTGACAATTCGCACGTCGCGCGCTGACGATGGCGACGGGACCGTTTGGCGCCGCTCGCGCGAGGCGCTACATCGCTGGCATGACCGAGAAGCGCCGCCTCCTGCTCGTCGACGGGTCCGGGTACATCTTTCGGGCGTTCTTCGCCCTGCCGCCGATGACCCGGGCGGACGGCACGCCGGTCAACGCCGTATACGGCTTCTGCAACATGCTCTGGCGGCTGATGCAGGATCGCCTGGACGACGACATCCTGGTGGTGTTCGACGCGGCGGGCGAGAGCTTCCGCAACGAGATCTACGACCAGTACAAGGCCAATCGCGACGAGGCGCCCGAGGAGCTCAAGCCGCAGATGGCGATCGTGCGCGAGGCCGTCGACGCGTTCGGCCTGCCGCGTATCGAGCAGGCGGGCTACGAGGCTGACGACCTGATCGCCACCTACGCAAGGCTCGCCAAGGCCGACGGCCGGCCGGTGCTCGTCGTCTCCTCCGATAAGGACCTTATGCAGCTGATCGCCGACGGCGTCGGCATGTGGGACCCGATGAAGAGCCGTGAGATCGACGAGGAGGCGGTCCGCGCCAAGTTCTTCGTTGGGCCCACGCAAGTGCGCGACGTGCTGGCGCTCGCGGGCGACACCTCCGACAACGTGCCAGGCGTGCCCGGCATCGGCGCCAAGACCGCGGCCCAGCTCCTCGAGCAATTCGGCTCGGTCGAGGCGTTGCTCGAAGGCGCGGCGACGATTAAGCAGCCGAAGCGGCGTCAAGCGTTGCTCGACCACGCCGAGCAGGCGCGCCTGTCCTACCGGCTGGTCGGTCTTGAGGATCATGTCCCGATCACGGTCGACCTGGAGGCGCTGACGCGTCCGACCTTCGACGTGGCGCGGGCGAGCGCGTTCCTCGCAGCCAACGACTTCAAGTCGCTGCGTAGTCGGATCGACCAGGCCATGGGCGAGGCCGCGCAGGCGGCGCCGGTTGGCACGCCCGGCGAGATCGAGGTCGTGGTGTTGTCCGATCGGCCCGCGCTCGACGCGTTCCTGGCGGAGGCCGACCGTGCCGGTGTGCTCGCGGTCGACACTGAAACGACCTCGCTGAACGTTGCCGCGGCCGAGCTGGTCGGCGTCTCGCTGGCCTACAAGCCTGGTCAGGGGGCCTATGTGCCGCTGCAGCATCGCGACGAGTTCGGCGCGCTGGTGGCGGGACAGCTCGATCTAGAGGAGGCGATCGCTGCGCTTCGGGCGCCGTTTGCCGACGCGGCCGTTCTCAAGGTCATGCACAACGGGAAGTACGACCTCAGCGTGCTCGCCCGCTACGGATTGGAGGTGCAGGCGCTCGACGACACGATGCTGCTCTCCTACGCCCTCGACGGCTTGGCGCACGGCCATTCGATGGACGAGCTGGCGCGGCGTCACCTCGAGCACCAGACGATCGCCTTCGAGGACGTCTGCGGGTCCGGCAAGGGCCAGATCACGTTCGACAAGGCGCCGTTGGACAAGGCGGCGCCCTACGCGGCCGAAGACGCCGAGGTGACGCTCCGGCTCTGGGGCAAGCTCAAGCCGAGGCTGGTTCAAGAGCACATGGTCGCGGTCTACGAGACGATCGAGCGGCCCCTCGCGCCGATCGTCGCCCGGATGGAGCGAACGGGCGTGCTCGTCGACGCCGATATCCTCAGGCGACTGACCGCCGACTTCACCCAACGGATGGCGCAGCTCGAGGACGAGGCGACCAAGCTCGCCGGGCGCTCCTTCAACCTCGGTTCGCCGAAGCAGCTGGGCGAGATCCTCTTCGACGAGCTGGGGATCGCGTCGGGCAAGAAGACCAAGACCGGAAGCCACGCGACCGGCGCCGACGTGCTTGAGCAGCTGGCGGCGCAGGGACACGCGCTGCCGCAGGTGATCCTCGACTGGCGCCAGCTGCAGAAGCTGACCCGGACCTACACCGAGGCGTTGGTCGCCGACATCCAGCCGACGACGGGCCGCATCCACACCTCCTATGCGCTGGCGGCGACCTCGACCGGCCGGCTCAGCTCGACGGATCCGAACCTCCAGAATATCCCGATCCGCACCGACGAGGGGCGCAAGATCCGCACCGCTTTCGTCGCCGCCGACGGCCATGCGCTGGTCTCTGCCGACTACTCGCAGGTCGAGCTCCGGATCCTTGCCCACATCGCCGAGATCGAGCCGCTCAAGCAGGCTTTCGCCGACGATATCGACATCCACCGCGTGACCGCGGCGGAGATGTTCGACGTGCCGGTGGCAGACGTCTCTGCAGAGCTGCGCCGGCGCGCGAAGACGATCAACTACGGCATCGTCTACGGCATCGGTGCCTGGGGGCTGGCGACGCGTCTGGGCATCGAGCAGAGCGACGCGCGGGCCTTCATCGAGCGCTATTTCGAGCGCTATCCCGGCATCAAGAGCTACATGGACCGCACCAAGGACGAGGCGCGCGCGTCCGGTGCCGTTCGGACCCTCTTCGGGAGGCGCTGCGCCATCCCCGAGATCAACACCAAGGTCGTGGCTCGCCGCGGCTACGCCGAGCGGCAGGCGATCAATGCGCCGATCCAGGGTTCAGCCGCCGATATCATGAAGCGGGCCATGCTGCGCGTCGACCGACGGCTCCGCCACGAGCGTGCGGGCGCCAAGATGCTGCTGCAGGTCCACGACGAGCTGGTCTTCGAGGTGCCCGACGCTGAGGTCGCCGCAACCGCGGCGCTCCTAAGGGAGGAGATGGAGGGCGCTGCCCGGCTTTCGGTGCCCCTGGTCGTTGAGGTGGGCCACGGTCCCAACTGGGACGCGGCGCACTGAAGCAACGCCTCGACCTGGGCGCCAGCGGATCAAGTTAACGGGGTGAACGCGTGGAACGATCCCGGAGGCTCGCCCGTGTCCGACCTCTTCGCCGCGTCCGCCGATGACGCCTACCCGACGCTCGACGCGCTGGCTGTCGCCGAGGGTGCGTGCACGCGATGTCCGCTTCATCAGCACGCGACGCGGGTCGTCCCCGGCGAAGGCCCGCGCGATGCCGCGATGATGCTCGTCGGCGAGCAGCCGGGTGATCAGGAGGATCTGGCCGGCCGGCCCTTCGTCGGCCCGGCCGGCGACGTTCTGAACAAGGCGTTGGCGCGCGTCGGTATCGACCGGACGCGTGTCTTTGTCACCAACGCCGTCAAGCACTTCAAGTTCGTCTCGAGCGGCAAGCGCCGCATTCACCAGAAGCCCGATGTCGCCGAGATCGACCATTGCCGCTGGTGGCTCGACCTCGAACGGCGGCTCGTGCGACCGAGACTCATCGTCGCGCTCGGGGCGACGGGCGCCCGCGGCGTCCTCGGCCGCCAAGTGACGATCTCGCGCGTGCGCGGCGAGGTCATGCCGCTCGCCGACGGCACGTCGGTGCTGGTGACGGTCCACCCCTCATATCTGCTCCGCATCGAGCTCGAGGCCCGCAAGCGGCAGGAGTGGAACGCGTTTCTCACCGACCTCGCCTGCGCCCGCGACTGGGTGGCCGCGGCTTAGCCGCCGCCGACACCGCGACCGCCGGGGGAAGGGCGGGCTCGCTCTGACGGCGGCGGCCGCGCGGGAGAGTAGCGGGTCAGGCCGCCAGCATCTCCGGCACGTCGCCGTCGACGATGAGGTCGGCCTCGGTCGCGGCCTTGACGTCTTCGACGCTGACGCCGGGGGCGTGTTCCTTGAGGACGAGGCCGTCGCTTGTCGGCTCGATGACCGCCATGTCGGTAACGAGCAGGCTGATGCGCCGGGTCGACGTGAGGGGCAGGTTGCACTCCTTGAGGATCTTCGCCCGGCCCTTGTTGGTGTGCGTCATCGCGACGATGACGCGCTTGGCGCCGGAGACGAGATCCATGG
>CAYUKE010000084.1:0-10697 GCA_964445185.1 uncultured Geminicoccaceae bacterium | reverse complement strand
GATATCGGCGCGCTCTTGCATTTCCTGGCGCGGCATACGGGCCACCCGCCGGAGCTGACAACGCTCGCCCACCTAGAGTTGCGCGACTTCCGGAGCTTTCTCGCCGAGCGGCAGCGGCGCGGCCTCACCGCGCGCTCCAACACGCGAGCCCTCGCCGCGATCCGGAGCTTCTACCGCTTCCTCGACCGACGTCGGGGAATCAAGAACCCGGCGGTCGCCTCGCTGGCGACACCCAAGGTCGACCGCAGCCTGCCACGGCCGCTCGCCGTCGACATGGCGAGCCGGCTGCTTGACAACGTCGGCATCGACGCCAGCGCACCCTGGGTCGAAGCGCGCGACCGCGCGGTCCTCGGCCTCCTCTGGGGTGCCGGCCTGCGCATCGGCGAAACGCTCGCGCTGAACCGCGGCAACGTGCCGTCGCAACCGCTGGCGCTCCGCGACCTCGTCGTCCGCGGCAAGGGCGGTCGGGTGCGGCGGGTGCCGGTGCTCGGCGCAGTCGCCGAACTCATCGCACGCTCGATCGCCCTGTGCCCCTATCCGCAGCCACCGACGGCGCCCCTTTTTTTCGGGGTCCGCGGCCGGCGGCTCGACCCGAGCGTCGTCCAGGGCACGGTGCGGCGATGGCGTCGTGCGCTGGGCTTGTCCGAATCGGCGACGCCACACGCGCTGCGGCACAGCTTCGCTACTCATCTGCTTGCTGGCGGCGCCGACTTGCGCAGCGTGCAGGAGCTATTGGGCCACGCCAGCCTATCGACCACCCAGCTCTACACCGAGGTCGACGCGGCCCGTCTCCGCGCCGCCTACGGCCGCGCCCATCGTCGGGCCTGAACGGACAGCGATGTCGTGATTCGCCTCGTTGCCATTCTCGCCGTGACGCTCATGGCGGTGGTGGGCGCGCTGGCGCTGCTACCGTTGCTGCTCACACCGGATCGGATCGCGCGCTTGGCGGTCGATCGCATCGAGCAAGCGCTGGCGGTCGAGGTCACCGCTATCGGCGAGGCGGAGCTGTCCCTGGTGCCACGCCCACGCCTTCGCATCGACGGCATCCAGGCGCAGGGCACCCTGGGCAGCGCTGCCGTCGATCTGGCCGATCTGCATCTGTCGTTGCCGGCGCTGCTGGGCGGCAAGCTCGTCCTCGACCGAGCGAGCCTCGCCGGGCTGCGCGCGGAGGTTGCGCACGACGCAACTCTGAGCGCCATCGCGGCCAGCCTCACTGCGCCGGCGCTTGCCCACGCGGTGGTGGATATCGAGGTCGGCACGCTTGCGCTTTCGGCCCTCGGCGTCGTCGAGGTGGACCGAGCGCGGAGCGCGCCCGAGGGCGCCAACCGCCAGCTCACATTTCACGGCCGCTGGGCGGCGCGCGACGTCGTCGCCGATCTGCTTTTCGGCGGCCTGAACGAGCCGCGCTTGGAGCACGCCGACATCGCGTTCGGGGCCGATCGCCTGCGCTTCGATGGCCGACTGAGCGCGAGCACGGCGTTCGGTCGTATCGATATCGCGACCGCGGACGCCGTACGCCTGCGCGAAGCGCTGCCGGCGCCGCCGCTGCCGCCGCTCGGTGACGCGCTGCTCGCCGAGGTTTCCGGTGCGGTGGCCCTAGCCGGCCACCTGCGGACGACGAAAACCGGGTGGCGGTTGGAACGCCTCGACGTCACCACTGTGGGAGGTCGCGCAACGGGGACGCTGAGCGTCGACGACGGCCGGCTCGCGGCCGACCTGCAGCTCGACGGTCAAGTCGCACCGGCAAGCCTTGCCGAGCCGGTCTTCGCGATGATCCGCAACGCACCCGATCTGGTCCGCGACATCGCCGCGATCGAGGTGGACGGACGTGGCTTGAGCTTAAGCCTGCGCCGCGATGCGGACGGCCTTGTCGCCGCCGTCCGCTTGAGCCTTGCGGGCGACACCGACGTCGTGGCGGACGGCCGCATCGATCTCGAGCACGTCCGCTTCGACGGACCGCTGACCCTCGTCAGCGCCGATCTAGGGCGCCTGATCCCGGCCTCGACCGGCTTGGCACTGCCGGCGCCTTGGCCCGTGACGTTGGCCGCCGACGTCGTCGCCGCGCCAAGCGACGTCACCTTGACGGCCGTGCGCTTCACGGCGCCGGAGATCGTGTTTCGCGGCGACGTCGGCTACGCACCCGACGCACGACCAGCGCTGATCGTCGACGGCATCGTCGATCGCGCGCGCCTACCCGCCGACCTTGGCAGCGATGCGGGCCGGCGCGCGGCACTCGCGGCGCTCTGGCGCGCGGCGGACCGCGGCGGCGCCCGGGTCGACCTCGACATCCGCCGGCTCGAGCTCGCGGGCAATCGAAGCGGTGCGGGCCGTCTGATCGGCCAGCTCGAGCCCGACGGCCTATGGCTGACCGCCCTCGAGCTCCGAAGCCGTGACCTCGGCCTCTCGCTAACCGGCGGCCTGCACCGCGATGGCAGCCGGATCGATGCGCTCGGGGCCGCCGAGATCACCAACCCCGGCGCGGTGCTGCGTCACGCGTGGCGGCCGCTGGGCCCGGCGCGGTTACGCCTGCCCGCCGGACGGCTCGCGCTGACGCTCGAAGGCCCGCTCGACACGGTCGCAGTGGGCCTTACCGGCGACTTCCGGGATCTCTCGCTCGATGTGGTCGGCACCGCCGACTTGCTCGCCGGCGCTTGGCGGCGCGGTCAGCTCGATCTGCGGCACCCCGATGCCGGCGCGCTCCTGGCGGCCCTGGGTGCGCGATCGAGCGCAGCGGGCCGTCTCGAAGGACCAGTCGAGGTCGCAGCGCTGTTGGAGCCCAGCGGCGCTCGACCCCACTGGCGCGGTCGCGCACGCGTTGGCGAGCTCGTCGGGGAAGGGCTGGTGCAGCCGTCACCACTGCGGATCGACGTCGCTCGGCTCGACGGACCCGTCGCGCATCTCGATGCGCTGGGCCAGGTCATCGGGCTTTGGCCCGACGGCCTCGAGCGCTGGCGCGACCGACGGCAGGGCGACTGGCCCGATGTCGGACCACTCGCCACCGTGTGGCCGCCGCCCTTCGAGCTGCGCGTTCGGCAAAGCAGCCTGTTGGATGCCGGCGGTGAGCGAGTGGAGCTGCAGCTTGGAATGGTTGCGGGTGACGATCGCATCGACGTCGGCGAGGCGATTTGGCGGAGCGCACAGCAAATGTATGTCGCCGACGCAACGATCCTGCGCGGAAACCGAGGCCTCGACATCACGGCCGCGCTCACCTTCCGCGACCGGCTCGACAGCGCGGTACCACGCGCGCTCGGGCTCGGCTGGCTTGGCGTTGGCACCGTCGAAGGGACCGCGACGCTCGCCACCCGCGGCGCCATCCCCGCCGACCTGGCCGCCAACGTCGAAGGTGTCGCCAACGTCAGCGCCGATGTCCGCGAGCGCCCGCTAAGGTTGCGCTCAGGCCAACGGCTCGGCCTCCCGGAGCTGCGCATCGCCGGGCCCGTGACCATCGACCGCGGGCGGGTCGATCTCGACGGCCTTGCCGGCGAGGGCATCACCATTGACGGCGTGGCCGAGCTGTTCCTAGGCCAGGTGGCGGCAACGCTGACTCTCGCTCCCGCGGACGGCGGCGAGCCGATCCGGCTCGATGCCATCGGCGACCTCGCAGCCCCCCTCTGGCTGAGCGGCGCGACGCTCGCGCCGTAGACGAGCAGCGCGACCGATCGCGTTCTCAGGGAAGCCGCGATGGCCGGTTGTGATGGCAGCGCAGGAGCCCGTCTCGACGAGGCGTCGCCGCGCTCAGGGTAGCACGCGTCTCGGCTTCGACGCTCGGGATCATGCGCCCGGCGCTGGCCGCGCGCCACGACGCCGTGGTCGCGAGGCCGGCCGAGTGAAGCGACCCGCTAGCGTCGGCAACCGCTCAACCGCCTCGCGCGACCACTCGATAGCAGAAAGCGGCAGCGATCCGATCGCCGATCGGGTCGGGCAGGAATCCCAGCAGGCGGATCCCCAGCGCCTCAGCGGCGGGGAAGGCGACCAGCGCCCGGTTACGCTCGATCCCGCGCAGGATGATCCGCGCCGCGCGGTCGGCCGACATTTGTCCGGGCTTCGTGCCCGTGACCTGCGCTGCCATTTCGGTATCAACGAAGCCGGGACAGACGACGGTGACGCCGATACCGTCGGCGCGGAGCTCGCTGCGTAGAGCCTCGCCATAACCCCGCAGCCCCGCCTTGCTGGCGGCGTAGCTGGCCATGCCAGCGAAACCCCGCAGCCCGGCTAGCGAGCTGATCAGCACGAGCTGCCCGCGGCCGCGGTCGCGCATCGACGGCAGGACGGCACTGACGACATTCGCGGCACCGAGCAGATTGACATCGACCAGCTCGCGCAGCGCGTCGGGCGCTTGTCCATACTCGTCGTCCGGGCAATTCACCCCCGCATTGGCGATGGCGAGGTCAATGGGCTGTTCGGTTTCGGCCTCGCGGACCCACCTCCGGACCGCATTGAAGCAGCGAACGTCCAGGCAAGTCGTTCGGACCAGGGCGCCACGTTCGCGAGCCTCCAGGGCCGCTTCCGCCAGCGCGCGCTGGTCGCGGCCGGCTAGGCCGAGGCGGATGCTGGAGGCAGCCAGGGTTCGCGCCAGCGCCCGGCCGATGCCGCGGCTCGCGCCGGTGATCAGGATGTGCTTGCCAGGCTCGGGCATCCGCGGCTACGTCCCGTTCACGGTTTAACCGGACCGCAAGCTTCGCACCGACCCTGCGAACGCGTTGGACCCGGGCCGACGGTAGACCATGGATATCCGCGAAGATCCCTCGCTGTTCCAGCCGCAGCGGCCGAAGCGCCGCACGATCCTCTTCCTGCAGGGACCGGTCACGTCGTTTACGCGGCGTCTCGCCGATCGGCTAGAGGCCGACGGCCATCGTGTCCTCGCCGTTCATTTCAACTTCGGCGATCAACTCTTCTGGTGGCGCAAGGGCGGCATTCCCTACCGAGGCCGTCGTCGGGACTGGCCGCGCGCGGTCGGCGACATCCTCGACCGCGAGGCGGTCACCGACCTGTTTCTCACCGGCGAGCAGCGTACCCATCACCGCATCGCCATCGTCGCCGCGCGGGCGCGCAACATCGCCGTCATCACCACGGACTTCGGTTACCTGAGACCGGACTGGCTGACCCTCGAGCTCGACGGCATGACCGCCTGCTCACGCTTTCCGCGCGACCCCGCCGCGATCCGCAGCCTGGCGGCGAAGGTCCCGCCGGCCGACAGAAAGCGGCGGTTCGAGGACAGCTTTTTCTGGCTGGCCGCCTGGGAGGTCAGCTACCACCTCGCCGCTTCGACGCTCTGGTTTCTCTATCCGCATCACCGCTGGGAGGACGTTCACCACCATTTCGCGGTCTACGCGTCGATGCTGCCGCGACTGCTTCTCGAGCGCCGGCGCCATGCCCGTGCCGAGGCGGTCATCGCCAACGTCCGCAAGAGCGGCGCGCCGTACTTCCTGTTTCCGCTGCAGATGGAGAACGACGCGCAGATCAGGGTCTACTCACCGTACTCGGATATGGTCGCGCCGATCGAGGAGGTCGTCCGCTCGTTTGCCGCGCACGCGCCGGCGGACAGCCGGCTGCTGATCAAGCTCCACCCACTCGATCCCGGCATCCGACCCTTCGACCGGATCGTCAAAGGCTTGGCGGCCGCCGCCGGCGTGGCGGAGCGCGTCCATTTCTTCGACGGTGGCAGGCTCGATCCGCTGATCGAACGGGCTCGGGGCATCGTCACGGTCAACAGCACCGTCGGGCTGCTGGCGCTGTGCCGCGGGCGGCCCGTCGCGGCCCTGGGCGACGCCGTCTACAACGTTCCGGGCCTCGTCTGCGACGACTTAGAGGCCTTTTGGAAGGCGCCGACCACGCCCGATCGAAGCCTCCGCGACGCGTTCGTCAGGGCGCTCGCGGGCACCGTGCAGATCCGTGGCGTCTACCATCGAGAGCCCGGCTTGAGCGCCGCCGTCGAGGCTGCAGCTCGCCGGATCGGCAACGGCCTCGTCAACGCGCCAATCGCGGACGCAATGCCGGCCGTCAGCCGCTGAGCCGGCGCCACCCGCGCACGCAGGCTGCGGCGAAGAGCACGGCAGCGGCTTCCGGGCGACGGGCGACGTGGAAGTCGTGCAAACGATCGTTCGCGAGCCGGTCGAGCAGATGCTCGGGCGTGCAGGGTTGTTGGGTGTGGGGGTCGACGTAGTGCGGGTAGCGGATGAGGGCGCCGGCGACGATCTCGTCGAGGTCCAAGCGCCGCTGTCGCCGCGCGCAGGGCACCAAGTCCTCGGTTAGGCCCCAGCCGGCGTAGAACGGCAGACCGTGGCAGGTGACGGTCCGCCCCCGCAAGAGTGCCTCAAAGCCGATAAGCGACGACATCACCTCGACGTGGTCGACGGCGTCGATGGCGTCGCTGGCGTGGACATCGGCGATCTCGAGGTCGGCGAGCGCGGCGACAACGTCGTGCG
This sequence comes from uncultured Geminicoccaceae bacterium, assembly GCA_964445185.1. Lineage (GTDB taxonomy): Bacteria > Pseudomonadota > Alphaproteobacteria > Geminicoccales > Geminicoccaceae > JAAAPF01. The sequence continues at coordinate 4,272 of CAYUKE010000084.1, read as the reverse complement.
GGACGTGGCCACGGCGGAGGCCGGCAAGGACGTCCGGGTGCGGCTTGTAGACGAGAAAGGCGTCCGGATGGCGAACACGGACGGCCTCGAGCAGGCCGCGATTGGTCCGCGTCCGCGGCGCGCCCTTGAGAATGGCCATGTCGTCCTCGACCTGGCCGGCGACGAGGACGATCCGCCGGTCGCCGGCTGGCCAAAGACGCGAGCGCAAGTCCTCGTGCCGTCCGGTGTTGTACTTGCTCAAGCGGAGCGCGACCAGGCGCTGCCGGAGTGCCGCGGCCCGCGCCCGAAGGTCGGAACCGACCACGCCCTCGGCCAAAAGTGCCTCGAGGTCGCTCGGCCCCCGCGCGTCATAATGCGGACGCTGCCGGTCGAGCACGTAGGATGCGCCCGGCACCAACGCGCTGCCGAGGCCGACCGAGCGCAGAAACCCGTCCTCCATCCACAGAAAAGGAACCTGGGCTCGGTCACAGCTCGCGACGAAACTCTCGTCGACACGGCTGGCCCAGCCGATGACGCGGCCGGCCGATGGCAGCCACCGTGCGGCTGCTGCGGAGCGCGCCGAGCGGAAACGCACGGCCCGGCCGGCGGCCGGCCGGAAGAAGGTCGCCGCCGGCGCGCGCTTCCAACGGTCGAAGCCGACAAGCACGGTGCCTGGACGCTGCGCCGCCGCATGGTCGCGCAGCCGCACGAGGTGGTCGACAGTCCCCTCAAAACTGCACCGCTCGAGCGCGTAGGGGTCACGGTAGCGGCTGTAGAGAAAGTAGGCGGCAGCGAAAACGGCAGCCAGCGAAGCCGGCCGGCCGCGGCGGCTCGGTCGCTGGCGGTCGGCGGTCAGGCCCCAACCGGCGTAGAAGGGAAGACCGTGGCAGTGCACCGCGCAGCCCGCCATCAGCGCTTCGAAGCCGAGCTGGCTGGTCGCCACGTGCACGGTGCGGCAGCGCTCGAGCAAGGCCCAAGGGTTGACGGGCTCGCGGATCACCACGACGTCGCTCGTGCCAGCGAGCGTGGGGTAGTGGCCGCGCCGGTGGCCCGAGCTGACGGCTGGGTGCGTCTTGACCACGATCACCGAGCGAGGATGCTCGCGCCGCACGGCGTCCAGCATGTCACGGAACGTCGTCGCATCGGCGCCGCCATAGCGCAGGGATAGATCGCCAGCGGTCTGATCGACGATCAGCACAGCGTCGCGGCCGTCCGGGATGCCGAGCGCTGCCGCCTCGCGCCACGGCGCGGCATTGTACTTAGAGAGACGATGCCGGCGCAGCAGGGCTATGCCCGCTTCGGCGCGCGCCAAGAGCTCGGGCGTCTCGCCGGCGCCCGAGGCGATCAGCGTCTCGAGATCGGACGGTCGCGTCGCGTCGTAGTAAATGCCCGTGCGGTCGACGACATGGCTGAGGCCGATGTCGCCTTCGGCGCCGGTTCGCACGGAACGAAGGAACCCGTCCTCGACGAAGATCGTCGGCCGGCCGAGCAGACGGGCCGCAAGGCGCCGCAGGTGCCCACTGGGCTTGCGGCCCCAGAGCGGGATCGGGTCATGGGTCGAATCACTGGGCAAGATGGGCGTGGTCCTAGTCGGTGCTGCACGCGTCGTCCAGCCGCCTCAGCCACCCTCGTGCCACCGAACCCGGGCCGTTCCATGGCTGTCGGTGCGGGCGAAGTAGGGCTTCAGGTCGAGGAGCGGCGTGCCGTCGAGGCAATCGAGTCCACGCACGGTCAGACGGCCGCCAGACATCGCCACCAGTGGTACCGCGCCGAAGCCGATCGGGTTGGGTCGGTTCGGCGACCTTAGCGCGAACGTGCCCAGCGCTCGCGGCGCGTGGCTCGGAGCCTGGAAGAGGAAATCGCGGCTTGCACGATCGAGCCAGTAGAGAACGATGACGTGGCTGGCCTCGGCCAGCCCCTCAAGCGCAGGAACGAAGGGCGGATCGACCTCGATCGTGCAAAGCGCCTCGCTGTCGCGCGTGTTCTTCGGACACGCGCGCAGCTCGCGCCACGGGGTGGCGATCCGGCCGATGAAGGTGAGGCCAGCGTCGCGCGCCGGCAGCGGACCATCGGCCAAACGTTGCTCGCCCGGTCGCACCTCGGTGGGCACGGTTGCGCTCCATCGCCGACCATCCCACCAAGGTCTAGCAGCACCGGTTCGTGCGGCCCACAGCCGACTTCCCCCGGTCGTGCCCATTGCCGCCCGGGGGACGCCGTGCTACCCGGTCTGGCGAATTGGCGAGACGCAAGCGCCGGGTGTCCTGTTAACGCCCGTTCCAAGGCGCTGAGCGAGGGCAGATGACCGCTGACGCCGGCTACGCCGAATGGCTTGCGAGCTTCCGCTGGCGCGTCCCCAAGGCGTTCAACCTCGCGACCGCCATCCTTGACCGTCAGCCCCCGGACAGGCTCGCTTTGATCGACGCGCGCGATGATGCACCGACACGGCGCTTCACGTTCGGCGAGCTGGACATCTGGTCGAACCGCTTTGCCAACGTCCTGTTCGAGCGCGGAATCGTGCCGCAGGACCGGGTGGCAATCCTGATGCCGCCACGCGCGGAGGTCGCCGTCGCCCATTTCGCCATCGGCAAGACCGGGACGATCGCGTTGCCGCTGTTCGCCGGCTATGGCGTTGAGGCCCTGCGTTTCCGGCTCAAGGATGCGAGCGCGCGTCTCGTGATCGCTGACCGAGAGGGAAGCGAGCGCGCCCGCGCGCTCCAGGCGGATTTGCCCGAGCTGGAGCATGTCATCGACGTCGATTCGGCAGCGCACGCCGGTGAGATCGAGCGCGCCGAGCCCTGGTGCGCGCACGAGCCCACCCACGCCGAGGATCCGGCACTGATCCTCTACACGTCGGGCACGACCGGAGCACCGCGCGGCGCTGTGCACGCCCAGCGCGTGCTGCTCGGCCACCTGCCCGGGGTCGAGATGGCGCACCACCCGTTCCCACAGGCCGGCGACCGCTTCTGGACACCGGTCGATTGGGCGTGGATCGGCGGTCTGCTCGATGTGGTGCTGCCGAGCCTGTTCCACGGCGTGCCGATCGTCGCGGGCCCCGGCGGGACGTTCGACTCCGACCGTGTCGCAGCCTTTCTCGCCGAGCACGAGATCAAGAACGTGTTCGCCCCGCCTACTCCGCTTCGCCTGATGCGGAGCGCCGGGCCGGATCTCGGCGGCGTGGCCTTGCGAACGATCGCCTGCGGCGGCGAACCGCTCGGCGAGGACGTGGTTGCATGGGTCAAGCAGGCCTTCGGCTGCGCGATCAACGAGGTCTACGGCCAGACCGAAGCCAATCTGCTCGTCGCCGGCATGGCGACGTCGTTTCCACGGGCACCCGGCGCCATCGGTCGCGCTGTTCCTGGCCATACGATCGCGATCGTCGACCCGCAGGGCCACGTGTTGCCTTGGAACGAGCCAGGCCTGATCGCCGTCCACCGCCCGGATCCGGTCATCTTCCTCGGCTACTGGAACCAACCCGAGGCAACGCAGGCGCGCTTTCTGGGCGATTGGCTGGTCACAGGCGACGTCGGCCGTATGGATCCGGACGGGTACGTGACCTTCATCGGCCGCGACGACGATCTGATGACCGCAGGCGGTCATCGCATCGGCCCGGCGGAGCTCGAGGCGGTCCTGGGCGCCCATCCCGATGTCGCGCAGGTCGCCGTCGTCGGGGTGCCGGAAGCTGACCGCGGCGAAGCCGTTGTGGCCTGCGTCGTCCTGCGCGAAGGCGCCGAAGGCACGGACGCCCTCGTTCGCGCGCTGCAGACGCGGGCGAGCGACGCGCTGGGCCGCCACGCCGTGCCTCGAGACGTGGTCTTTCGCCAGTCCCTGCCACTGACCGCAACGGGCAGCGTGCTGCGCCGCGACCTCCGCGCCATGCTCGCCGTCGACCGCGGCGCATGAGCGCCACCCGTGCCGCCAGAGCCGCCCCGGGGTTCTTCGACCTCCGGCCCATTCTCCTCGTCAACGGCGTCCTGCTCACGGTCCTGGCGCTGTTCATGCTGCCACCGATGGTTGCCGATCTCGTCGTTGCCAACGACGACTGGCTGGTCTTCCTGATCGCTGGCGGCGTGACCCTCTTCGTCGGGGTCAGTCTGATCCTCTCGACGCGGCGGTCGCAGCTGGGCGATCTGAGCACGCGCCAAGCGTTCATCCTGACGACTTCCGTCTGGGTGCTGCTGACCGCCTTCGCTTCACTGCCTTTTCTCTACGCCGATCTCGGCATGCGGCCGGTTGATGCGTTCTTCGTGGCGATGTCGGGCATCACCACGACCGGGGCGACCGTCGTCGTCGGCC
>CAYUKE010000083.1:0-10753 GCA_964445185.1 uncultured Geminicoccaceae bacterium | reverse complement strand
CGTGTCCGCATCTTTATGGCTGGGGGGGGGGTGTGCGTTCGGGCGCGTTTCCATTCGGGGCGGCGCGGGCCTCTTGGGCGGATGCCGGCGTTGACGGACCAGCCCAGGCGCCCGTCAGGGCGCTGTGCCAACGCGCAGCCGCGCGCCTGGCGGCGGCTGCTACACCGCGACAGAGATGGTGCCTCAATAGTCAGAGAATATTGGCTGTTCATGTCACGCCAAATGCGAATGCGTAGCCTGTAAAAAGCTGTCACCGTGTCGCAAATGTTTGAAAGCGCCTTAAGCCCCTGTCAACACCAGCTAATAGACGGCAGCTTCAACATTCTTGTTTATACAGTAAGAACAGAAAACACATGGCTAAACAAGAAAGGAGGAAGATGCCCGTATAAATTCCTTCTGCAAGCTGGCAAAACTGATAGGCGCAAAAAACACCTAATTGATCTACCATAGCGCTAGTCAATTTGTAGAAGTTTGGCCGCTCGGCGCAAAGGAGGATACCATTGGTTGAGAGTGTCGATAGAAATATCACCATAGGTAGTGAACTGGTTGAGGAACTTTACCTAGCTGCCGCTGATCAGGCTCGGCTCGCCGGCACGCACGCTCAGGACACGGACCTCGCGCCCAATCCGCTTGTCGCGCAAGAGGGGGCACCGGTTGGCTACAACGCGATTCGGGGCTCGGTCGGCGACGACACCCTTATCGGCACGGAGGCAAGCGACTTCATTGAGGGATTGGAGGGCAGCGACTTCATCGCGGGCGGCGCCGGTGACGATCCGCTGGTTGGCGGCTCCGGCGACGACCAGATGTTTGGTGAGCTGGGCCACGACGCCCTCTTTGGCGACGCTGGCAATGATTTCCTCTGCGGCGGGGCCGGCTCGGATACCATCCGTGGTGGGCTCGACGACGACCGGCTGCAGGGCGGCGCCGATGCCGATGGTCTCTATGGTGATCATGGGACGGATACCCTTCAAGGTGGCCCCGGCGAGGACCGGCTTTACGGTGGCGAGGGCGATGACTTTCTCGCCGGACAAGCGGACAACGATCTCGTTAGCGGCGGCCGCGGCGATGACGTCATCAACGGCAACGCTGGTCAGGACACGCTCCGCGGCGACCAGGGCGATGACACGTTGAGCGGCGGGAACGGCGCCGATTTCCTGAACGGCGATGCCGGCGCCGACACACTTAACGGCAACCGTGGCCGCGACACGTTGAACGGTGGTGCCGATGCAGACCTACTGAACGGCCAAGCCCACGCCGACGTGCTCAACGGCGAGGGTGGCGATGACGTCCTTGATGGCGGCGACGGCCAGGACGCGCTTTACGGTGGTGCTGGTATGGACGTGCTCGTCGGCGGTGCGGGCAACGACGTGCTCGCGGGCGGCGGGGACGCCGACATCGCCGTGTATGTCGGGCTGCAGGCCGAATATGCGGTGGTGACCGTCGGCGGTACAACGACCGTGAGCGATCTGGTCGGCGGCCGAGACGGCGTGGACACCGTCACCAACGTCGAGTTCCTAGAGTTCGCTGACGCCCTCATCGCGCTCTGAGATCGCCCTCGGTTACCTACCTGGCTTCGCTGCGCGCGGGCGCGTTCTTGAACGCGCCCGTTTGCTTGGCGAGGGCGAAGCCGGGCGCGCCGAGTGTCAGGCGACCTCGATCTCGAGCGGTGTGAGCCCGTCGACGTAACCGGCGAGCTGGTCGCCGCGGTGGACGGGGCCGACGCCCGCGGGCGTCCCGGTGAAGATCAGATCGCCGGGCGCCAGGGTGAACAGGGCGGAAAGATGGGCGATGATCTCGGGCAGCTTCCAGATGAGCTGGTCGAGGTCACCCTCCTGGCGAAGGTCACCGTTGACGGTCAGGCGCACCGCGCCGCGGCTCGGGTGGCCGATCGCTGCGGCGGGCGTGATGGGGCCACATGGCGCCGAGTGCGCGAACGCCTTGCCGACCTCCCACGGCCGGCCCAGCCGTTTTGCCTCGGCTTGCAGGTCGCGCCGGGTCATGTCGAGCCCGGTCGCGTAGCCGAAGACGTGGTCGAGGGCGTCGGCGGCGGGAATGTCGGTGCCGCCCGAGCCGAGCGCCGCGACCATCTCGACCTCGTGGTGGACCTCGGCGCTCCCCGCCGGGTAGGGCCAGACGCGCTCGAGAAAGAGGTCGTCTGGGTTCTTCTGGAAGAAGAACGGCGGCTCGCGCTCGGGGTCGGCGCCCATCTCGACCGCGTGCGCCGCGAAGTTGCGACCCACACAGTAGATCCGACGGACCGGGAGCCGTGCGTCGTGGCCGAGGATCGGCAGGCTCGGCAGCGTCGGCGGCGCGAACAGGAACGCCATGGCGCGATCTCCGCAAAGGGTCACCGTGCTTTAGCACGGGTCCAGGCCGGGTCTGATCGCGTTGCGGCGTGACGCCGCGGCTGTGGCGGGATTGCGGCGCTCCCCTCGGCAGCGAACGCGCGGAGACGGCCGCAGCTTGCCGGAGCGGCGCCGAGGCGCGCGCGTTCGGGGTGCGGTCGTTCGGTCACGGCGACCATTGTCGGACCTGCGGCCCGGGTCAGCTCGTGTTCAGAGGCTTCGAGGACACCATGGTCAGGGATACCGGCGAGTGGCGTACGGCATCTACGGCTGTGCTTTGCGCGCGGCCAACCGGACCGATCGGCCCATGCGAGCCCCGGACGGCGGGGCGCCTGCCTTGACGGCCGGGCGCGTCTGAGGTGGACGCGCTCATGGGCGTCGAGGCCCCGACCATCATCCGGCGACTGCGGATCTTGGTCAGAGGTCTCGTCCAAGATGTGGGCTTTCGGCCCTTCGTCGCGGTCCTAGCGCGGCGGCACGATCTCGCCGGCTGGGTGCGCAGCGACGACGCGGGCGTGGCGATCGAGATCGAAGGTACCACCACGGAGCGCTTCGTCTCGGAGCTGCGCCGATTCGCACCGCCGCTCGCCCGTGTCGACGACGTCGCGGTGGAGGAGGTGGCGACCGAAGGCGAGCGCGGCTTTCGGATCGTCGAGCAAGCGGCGGCGTAGCCCCCGGGGGCGGCGCTCGCGAGCTGGGTGCACGAGCGCGCCGACGGGATGGGCCGCACCGCCGTCGCGCTCGGCGGTGACTGTCTCGTTGATGTCGTCCTTACAGGGCAACTCGTCGACGCGCTCGAAGCACGAGGTCTGCGAGCGCTAACGCCGTGCTACATGCCGCCCGGCGACGCTGGCCTCAGCTTCGGCCAGGCATGGGTCGCAGCGCTGACCATCGACGGCGCCTGACGCCGGTCGCGCGACCCCCGGTCGCCAAGCCTTGACGCTCCGTGCCGCGGGTGGTCGCCTTCAAGCGAATCGCAGGGAGGACGACGATGGCAAGCTATGTGCTGGCGATCGATCAGGGAACCACGAGTTCGCGAGCGATGGTGTTCGACGCCGAGGGCAGGATTCGCGGCGTCGGTCAGCAAGAGCTGACGCAGCACTTTCCGCAAAGCGGCTGGGTCGAGCACGACGCCGAGGCGATCTGGTACGATACACTGGCGACGGCGAAGGAGGCCGTGGCCGCCGCTGGGATCTCGATCGGTGATGTGGCGGCGATCGGCATCACTAATCAACGCGAGACGGCGGTCGTGTGGGAGCGCGCCACGGGCCGGCCTATCCACCGCGCCATCGTCTGGCAGGACCGGCGGACGGCTCCCCTCTGCCGCCAGCTCGTCGCGGACGGCCTGGAGGCGCACATCCGACAGCCGACCGGCCTTGTCGTCGACAGCTACTTCTCCGGCACGAAGGTGGCGTGGATCCTCGACCATGTCGCCGGCGCGCGGGCGGCCGCCGAACGCGGCGAGCTCTGCTTCGGCACGATCGACTGCTACCTGCTCTGGCGGCTGACCGGCGGGCGGGTGCACGCGACGGACGCCGCCAACGCGAGCCGGACCCTGCTGTACGACATCCGGGGCGGGACGTGGGATGAGGTCATGCTCGAGCGGCTCGGGATCCCCGCCTCGATGCTCCCGGACGTCCTCGACAACAGTGGGCACTTCGGCGACGTCGACGCCGCGCATTTCGGTCGGGCGATCCCCCTCACGGGCATGGCCGGCGATCAGCAGGCGGCGACGTTCGGCCAAGCCTGCTTCGACGTCGGCATGATCAAGAGCACCTACGGCACGGGCTGCTTCGCCCTTCTCAACATCGGCAATCAGCCGGTCGCCTCCGAGAACAAGCTCCTGACGACGGTCGCGTGGCAGCTGGACGGACAGCGAACCTACGCGATCGAAGGCAGCATCTTCGTCGCTGGCGCCGCGGTGCAATGGCTCCGCGACAAGCTCGGGCTGGTGACGACCGCGGCCGAGACCGAGGCGATCGCCAAGACCGTGCCCGACACGGGCGGCGTGTACTTGGTGCCGGCGTTCACCGGTCTCGGTGCGCCGTACTGGGATCCCGACGCGCGAGGTGCGCTGACCGGCCTCAACCGCGATTCGGCGAAGGCGCATGTCATCCGCGCAACGCTGGAGGCCGTGGCGTATCAGACCAGTGACCTCATGCAGGCGATGACGGCCGACGCGCAGGCGGCTGGAGTCGTCGGCGCGACGGCGCTTCGCGTTGACGGGGGCATGGTCGCCAACGAGTTCGTTTGCCAGTCGCTGGCTGACATCGTCGGTTTGCCCGTCGAACGGCCGCGCGTGATCGAGACAACGGCGCTCGGCGCTGCCTATCTCGCCGGGCTCGCCGCCGGCGTCTACAAGAGCGTCGAGGACATCGCGCAGCGTTGGCAGTGCGAACGACGCTTCGAGCCGCAGATGAGCGCCGACGCTAGGGAGGCGCGGTTGGCTGGCTGGCGGGACGCCGTCGCGCGGGTGCGGCAGCAGCGCGCAGACGACTGACGGCGTTCGAACGCCGCGCGGGGGTCGCCTCGTCTCTGGTCCATCGACGATCCGAGGAGCGTCATCATTCGGCCGGCCGCAGGGACCTCCACGGACGCCCCAGATCGTTCCTGGGTCGTTGGTGCGCTGACGGCCGGATAGTGTTGCTCCTCACTGCGGCGGCATCGGTGTCGCGCTTGAGCCAGCGGTTGGCCTGCTCTTGACGGTTTCCCGCGTCCACTGAAGGCACACGTAGAGCATCGGGATGAGGAAGATCGCGATGGTGGACGCGGCCAGCATCCCGCCGAACACGCCCGTACCCACCGCGCGGCGGGTGGCGGCTCCCGCGCCGGTGGCGATCACCAGGGGAAGCAGCCCCAGGAGGAACGAGAACGCCGTCATGTAGACCGCGCGGATGCGCTGGCGACCAGCCGTGCGCGCCGCTTCGAGGATCGAGAGTCCATCGGCGCGGCGCTGCATCGCGAATTCGACGATGAGAATGGCGTTCTTGGCGGCGAGGCCGACGAGCAGGACGAGGCCGATCTGGACGTAGACGTCGTTGGCAAGGCCGACGAGCAGCGTCGCCAGCAGTGAGCCGGCAACGGCCACGATCACCGAGAGCAGGACGGCAACCGGCATCGACCAGCTCTCGTAAAGCCCGACCAGGAAGAGATACCCGAAGACGACGGCCAGCATCAGGATCACGGTCGTCTGGCCCGCCGCGAGCTGCTCTTGGTAGGCGGTTCCGGACCAGGCAAAGCTCCAGCCTTGCGGCAAGGTCTGCGCCGACACCTCCGCCATTGCCTCGAGCGACTGACCGGAGCTCACGCCCGGCGCCGGGATCCCCGTCACCGTGGCGCTGCGCAGGTTGTTGAAGCGGACGATCGCCTGCGGTCCGACGATTACGGTCGAAGTGACGAGGCTGGCGAGCGGTACCATCTCATCGTTTGCGTTGCGGACATGGATGCGGCCGATGTCCTCCAGGCTGTCACGATCCACGGCTTCGCCCTGGATATTGACCTGCCAGGTGCGTCCGAAGCGGTTGAAGTCGTTGACGTAGAGGCTGCCGAGGGTGGCCTGCAACGCGGTGAAGATGTCGTCGATCGCGACTCCGAGCGTCCGGGCGCGATCACGATCCACGTCGAGGAATATCTGCGGCGTGTTGTTGGACCAGGTCGTGAACGCCCGCGCGATGGCCGGGTCATCGTTGGCGTTTATGATGAGCCCGCCAAGGACGGCGGCCATCTCGTCGGAGGTCCGCCCGAGGCGGTCGAGCAGTTCGTACTCGAAGCCGGCGGCGTTGCCGAGGCCCGAGATCGGCGGCACGTTGAACACGATCGCCGTCGCGCCCGGGATCTGCACGAGCTGCTGCTGGATGCGGCCGAGCACGCTTTGGACGGAGAGCTCGGGATCGGTGCGCTCGGCGAAGGGCTTGAGGCGACCGATGAGGATGCCGGCGTTCGATTTGGACAGGCTGTCGAGGATCGAGAACCCGACGACGGTGAAGACGTCCTCGACAGCCGGATCGGCGGCCATGATGGTCTCAATCTCGGCAACCACTTCCTCGGTCCGGCTGACCGAGGACGCCTCGGGCAAGACGACCTCGCCCATGAACACGCCTTGGTCCTCCTCCGGCAGGAAGCCTGTCGGCGTGGTCTGAAACAGGTAGCCAGTTCCAGCAGCGAACGCGCCGATCAGGACCAAGGCGAGAACCGAAAGCCGGACGATGCGATCGACGACGAATGCGTAGCCGTCGCAGAGGCCGGTGATGAACCGATTGATCGGGCTCATGAGCAGGCCGAGCAAGAGCCCGACCAGCGCGCCGATCGCAAGGCCAACGGCAACGTTCAGCACCGTCGCGGGAACGGACGCGAGCAGCGCCTCCGGCAGCAGCCCTCGGACCAGATCGCCGAGATCCATGAACAACCCAGCGATCAGGCCCAGGCCGAGGCCGATCCACAGGCCCTCGCGCGTCCTGCCGGCGACGCTCGGCCCGTCGACCGAGCGCTTCTTGAGAACGAGGCTGCAAAGCGCCGGGCTCAAGGTCAGCGCGTTGATCGAGGAGATCGCGACCGCGAACGAGATGACGATCGCGAACTGTTGGAAGAGCTTACCGACAATGCCCGGAATGAATCCGACCGGCACGAACACGGCGAGGAGCACGAGGGTGGTGGCGATGATCGGCGCCGTCAGCTGCTCCATCGCCTTCAGCGTCGCCTGGTCCGGCGGCAAGTCCTCCTCGTCCATAATCCGTTCGACGCCTTCGACGACGACGATCGCATCGTCGACGACGACCCCGATGGCGAGGACCAGGGCGAGGAGCGAGATCGTGTTGAGACTGACGCCCATGGCGGCCATCGCCGCGAAGGTGCCAATCAGCGAAACCGGCACCGCGAGGCTTGGGATCAGGGTCGACCGTGCGCTGCCGAGAAACAGGAACACGACGAGAATGACGAGGATCAGCGCCTGACCGAGCGTCGTGTAGACCTCATCGATACTCTGCTCGACGAACACCGTGGTATCGTAGACGATCTTGTATTCGAGATCGTCGGGGAAGCCTTGGGCCAGCTCCTCCATCAGCGCCTCGACCGCGCGGGCGGTAGCGAGTGCATTCGAGCCGGGCGATTGATAGATGGCGAAGCCGGAGCTCTCGGCGCCGTTGAGCCGGCTGAACGCGTCCGAGTTGCGCGCGCCAAGCTCGACGCGGGCAACGTCACCGATACGGATGGTCGAGCCATCGGGGTTGGCGCGGACGATGATCCGCTCGAACTCCGCGACCTCTTCCAGGCGGCCCTGGGTGGTCAGGTTAAACTGCTGGTCGACGTCGTCGGAGATAGGCTGCGCCCCGATGCGTCCGACCGCCGCCTGCACGTTCTGGGAGGTGATCGCCGCGACCACGTCCTGCGGCGTCAATCGGAGCGCGGTGAGCCGGTCGGTGAAGTACCAAATCCGCATCGAGTAGTCTTGCAGGCCGAACAGCGTCGCGTCACCGACGCCGCTCACCCGCTTTACCGCATCCAATATATTGATTGTGACGAAATTATTCATGTACAGGGTATCAAACGTGCCGTTCGGCGAATATAGAGAATAGACCTGCAACATCGACGTCGATTGCTTTTTGACGCTGACGCCGGTTCGCTGCACCTCTTCCGGCACTTGCGGCAGGGCGAGGCTGACGCGGTTCTGTGTATTGACGGTATTGATGTCGGGGTCGGTGCCAACTTCGAAACTGACGTTGAGCGTGTAGCTGCCATCGCTGCCCGACGTCGACTTCATGTAGATCATGTCATCGACGCCATTCACCTCCGACTCGATCGGCTGCGCGACCGTTGTCTCGACCACGTCGGCGTTGGCGCCTGGATAGGTGCCAGAGACTTGCACCTGCGGCGGGACGATATCCGGGAACTGCTCGATCGGCAGGGCGAGCTGGGCGATCAGCCCCGCCAGCGTGATGACGATAGAAATGACGAAGGCGAGCCGCGGTCGGCGGACGAAGATGGCAGAGAACATGGCCTCAGGCGCCCGGCTGCTCGGCGGCGACCGGTTGGACTTGCATCCCCGGTCGCACCTTCATCAAGCCGCCAACGATGACCCGGTCGCCCTCGGCAAGCCCCTCGTCGATGATCACCTCGCGGCCGACCTGAACGCCGGGCACCACGCGGCGAACCGCGACCTGGTCGCTCTCGTCCACGACGAGGACAAAGCTGCCCTGCTGGTCGACCTGGACGGTGGCGACGGGCACCAACAGCGCTGTGACGGGCTCTTGGCGGAACGCCGAGACGACGACGAACTGCTGGTCGAAGAGAAAGCCATCGGGGTTCGGGAAGGTGCCCCGCAACGTGATGGTGTCGGTCGTCGGGTTCACCTGCACGTCCACGAAATCCAACACGCCGTCGTGCTCATAAGTGGAGCCATCGCCGAGCTGGAGTTGCAGCTGAACCTCGGCGCCCCGCCAATCCCGTCCTTGCGCTTGCTGCTCGCGGCGGAAGCTGAGGACGTCACGCTCGGCGACGGTGAAGCTGACGAAGGCCGGGTCGTCTTGGACCACCGTCGCCAGCACCCCGGACGCCGGGTTGACGAGGTTGCCCACTTTCACGTTGGCACGTCCAACTCGGCCACTGATGGGGGTGTGGATTTCGGTGTAGCTCAGCGTGATCTCCGCCTGCTCCAGCGCCGCCTCCGCTTGCAGGATCGCGGCTTCGGCCATGAGGGCGGTCGAGCGCCGCTCATCGACGGTCGCTTGGGGAATGTTGTCGTTGAGGACGAGCTCCTCAGCGCGCGCTAGCTGCACGGCGGCGTTCTCGAAGTCCGCCTCGGCGGCCTTGAGATCGGCCTCGGCTTGGCGAACCGTCGCGGCGAACGGCGCCTGCTCGACCACGAACAGTAGATCGTCAGCGTCGACCTGTTGACCATCCTCGAAGAGCTGCTGCTCGAGGTAGCCCGTCACGCGCGCCATGAGTTCGACACGCTGCACGGCCTCTACCCGTCCGACGAACTCGGCTTTCGGTGTCACATCGCGTGCTTCGACGCGCACAACGTCAACGGCCGGAATCGCGTCCTGCGCGTCCGCCGTGCCTAACGCACTCAGCGAAAACGCTGCGGCGACGAATCCGAGTAGGCGGCTTGGCCAGTGGTGTCTGCGACGGCCCACGATCAATCTCCCAGCCGGAACGGACGACAAGCCGGGCTTTCGGACAGCCGTCGCTCCAAATTTGGTCTTTCCGACATTCGCCATACGCGCTGCGGCGCATCACCGTGCGACCGGGCCCCCCCGTTCACCACCCCGCGTTTGGTCGACCCGCAAGACCGGAGCGAGGCGCGAGCGATGACGCTTGGTTTCGCAACGGGCAGGAGCCCTACCGAAAGTTGATCCGGCGCGACGCGATCGCGTGCAAGCGCCTGCGCACCGTGGCGGCGTTGGCGCGCGAGCGCTCACCCCGACGGGCCCGGTTTCCGGGCCCCCGCACGTACGCGTTCGGACGCGACGAACCGCCGTGGCCGCCGGGGAACCGATGCAAGCGCGGGCTCTAAGCGGCATGACCCCGTCTTGCGGCCGTACAGGGCAGGCCGAACGCTGGCCGTCGGGCGGATCTGCCCACCCCTTTGCCTACTCAGATGTCTTCAACTTGGTCGAGATAATCGCCGTAACCTTCTGCGGCCATGTCCTCCTTGTGAACGAAGCGGAGCGCGGCCGAGTTAATGCAGTAACGAAGACCGCCTCGATCCCTGGGTCCGTCCGCGAAGACATGTCCCAGGTGGCTGTCGCCGTGCGCCGAGCGGACTTCCGTGCGGATCATGCCGTGCGAGACGTCGCGCCGCTCGATCACGTATGTCGGGTCAAGCGGCTTGGTGAAGCTTGGCCAGCCGCAACCGGACTCGTACTTGTGCGACGAGGCGAACAGCGGCTCGCCAGACACAATGTCGACGTAGATGCCCGGCTCCTTGTTCGCGAGATGGGCGCCGGTGCCCGGCGGCTCCGTGCCGTTCTCCTGGGTCACGTGGTACTGCTCAGCCGTCAGCTTGGCGACGGCTTCGTCGGTTCGACGGTACTCGGTCATGATCAGGTCCTCGTGTCCAGGGTCGTGGTCCCTACCACCTTGTCGGCCTAGGCCGCGGAGCGGGTCGGCGGCTTCGCGTGCTTGGTGCCTTCCTGAAGGAAGCGACCGACCGTTGTCAGAAACTGCTGATTAGGGTCGACCGTATCGCGTTGGCCGACGGCGTCGATGCGGCGATCCAGCCAAGCCGCCGCCGCGGCGGCCGCAGGCGCGCGCTGGGAGCCCCCCGCACACCGATGCCAGTCCGGACCGTGCGAACGCACGCTGGTCGCTCGACTTTGTCGATGACCCGATGACGGACGGTCGCCGGTTCCTGATCCTGGCCGTTGTCGATGACTGCACCGGTGAGTGTCTCGCCTTGGTGCCGGATAGCT
>CAYUKE010000082.1:0-10757 GCA_964445185.1 uncultured Geminicoccaceae bacterium | reverse complement strand
CCGCTCCGCCGTAGAGGGCGAAAGAACCTCGGCAATGGCGGCCCGGTCGCGGACGGTGGGGCTTGTGAGGTCGACGGGACCGCAGGCGATGACGAGGTCGGAGAGGAAGGCGTCGTCGCCGGCGCCCGTAGCGGGCGGTCGGATCTCCGCACCCTGGCCGAAGGCCCTGCAAGGGCGGCCGGCGAGCATCATCCTGGCGGCGCCCAGCGTGTGTCGCTTCGACGGTGGCGCCATCGCAAGGACATGACCGCGAACCAGCTCAAGCCGCCTCTTGCTGCTGTCGCGGAGCAAGCGATAACTCGAACAGTCGACGGGCGTGCTAGCCAGTTCCGTCACGGTTCGAGCGTAGCACGGATGTTGGAGTACGCAGAGCTACCGAAGGCCTCCGGCGCGCTCCGCGCCGGGACCCAGCACCTAAGCGGTGCTGTCGCGCGCCTGCCTCAAGCGCCGCACCAGGACCAGACCGCCGAGCGCGGTTGCGAGCAGCGGCAGTGCTGCCGGCACGGGCACGAATGTCACCTCGAGGTTGCTGTACGTGAAGCTGGCGTTGGAGCCGGCGCCGATCCCGAACAGGCTTGAGTCCGTCAGGTCGGCGACGGCAAGGGAGAAGCTGCCGGGGCCGCTGAAGAACACCGAAGGCCCGTTGCCGTCCACGTTGGAGAAGCCGCCGAGCCCGAAGGCGCCGCCGAGGTTCGAGCCGGTGCCGACGAAATCGGTGATGTCGAAGCTGATGACCGCGCCGACCCCGGGCGTCGGCGTAAAGCTGCCGAAGCTCGCTTCTTCTCCCGTCAACGCGACAGGACCGGCAAATGCAAACGTATCTCCAGGCTTCGGCTGGCCGATATCGCCGAGAGAGGCGGCATGCGCCGGGGCGGCCAGGAGCGCCAGGACGAACAGGTAGATGCAACGCATGACCGCCTCCGAATGAACGTTGTCGCGTCATAACGTTTGTCGTGGATATTGCAACGCGATGGGCGCTTGCTCTCAGCTATTCTACAGGTTGTGAGATACGGAGCCGGCGCCGCGTGCGCGACGCGATCCGCGCTGGTCATCCGCCGCGGCGCGTTACATCAAGATGCCGGGCAAAAGGGGGGCGCAATGACGGCACGTGATAGGGATGAGGGGCCGCGCGTGGTCGACCTGGCGGTTCGGCTGATGGCGCTGGGCCTGCTCGTCGCCTGGTGCTTTGTACTGTTACGGCCGTTCGTCGCCGTCGTCGTCTGGGGGGCGATCCTGGCGGTGGCGCTGGCACCCGTTCATGTCTGGATGGCTCGCCGGTTGGCCGGTCGTCAGGGCTTGGCGGCGGTGCTGCTTACGCTGATCGGCCTCGTCGTGATCCTCGGCCCGGTGAGCGTGCTGCTGACCGAGCTTGCCGGCAACGCTGCATCGCTGCTGGCGGCCCTGGAGGCCGGAACGATCGAGGTGCCGCCGCCGCCGTCGGGGGTCGCCAGCTGGCCGCTGATCGGCCCGCCGCTTAGCGATGTCTGGACGGAGGCCTCCGACAACCTCGAGGGGGTGCTGCAGCGGAACGCCGACAGCTTGCGCCGGGCGGGTGGCACCCTCGTCCGGGTCGCCGCCGGGGCCGGGCTGACGATCCTGCAGTTCATCGCCGCGATGATTCTTGCCGGTGTCTTCCTACCCAACGCGCCGGCGATCACCGCCGGTCTCGCCCGGCTCCTGGACCGTTTGACGCCCGAGCGGGGCAGGGGCTTCGTCGCGCTGGCGGGCGCTACCGTCCGCAACGTGGCGCGTGGCGTCGTCGGCATCGCGCTGCTGCAGGGGCTCCTGCTGGGTGTCGGCTTCCTCGCCGCCGGTATCCCGCTCGCAGGGGTGTGGGCAGTGCTTTGCACCTTCCTGATCATTGTTCAGATCGGCCCGACCCTCGTGGTCGTCGGCACCTTGGTCTACGCGTGGACCGCTCTCGGCACGCTTACCGCGCTGCTGTTCACGCTTTGGATCGTGCCGATGACACTGCTCGACAACGTTTTGAAGCCGATCGTCATGGCACGCGGGCTGCCGGTGCCGATGGTGGTCATCCTCCTCGGCGTGCTCGGGGGCACGTTGGCACATGGCATCATCGGCCTCTTTGTCGGCCCGGTCGTGCTCGCCTTCGGGTACGAGTTGATGCGCGGCTGGGTTCGCGCCGGCGACTCGGCCGAAGGCCCAGCCTTGGAGCGCAGCTGAGGCGGCGCACGCGAAAGGCCGGTCGGCGCGTCACCGCTGGCTCCCGTCTGGAGACAGGACTTGGGCGCGGCCGCCGGCACCGCTACGGTCCTTGCACCGCGTACGATATCGTTGCAGGCGAAGCGGTGCAAAGGTTGAATGAAGAAGTCGGTGCGTCATCGTGCGGTGCTTAATCCTGCCAATCTAAATCTATGAAGAAGCAGAAAATCTCGTGATCCGCATCACTACCTGGAACATCAATTCGGTAAGGCTGCGTGTGGAGCTGTTGGGCCGGGTCGTCGAGATGCTACGGCCGGACGTGCTGTGCTTGCAGGAGATCAAGGTCGAGGCAGCGAAGTTCCCGCATGACGCGGCTGCAGCGTTGGGCTTTGACCATGTGCTTGTCCATGGCGGGCGCAACTATCATGGCGTCGCCATCCTCTCGAAGGTGCCGCTAGACGGGCACGAGACGCATAGCTGGTGCGGCATCGACCATCCGCGCCATCAGGTGACAGCGCTGCCGGGCGGCGTGATGCTGCACAACCTTTACGTGCCGTCCGGCGGTGACGAGCCCGATCGCCAGGCCAACCCGAAGTTTGCCCACAAGCTCGACTTCCTTGCCGAGCTCGCGGCGGCTTGGCGGGCGGACGCCGTGGCGGCCCGGCCGATGATCGCCGTTGGTGACTTCAATATTGCGCCGCTCGAAACCGACGTCTGGAGCCACAAGCAGCTGCTGAACGTGGTCAGCCACACGCCGGGGGAGGTCGCAGCGCTGGGCGCGCTGCAGGCAAGCGGCGCCTGGACCGACGCGGTGCGACGGGTCATCCCGCCGGCGGAGCGGCTCTACAGCTGGTGGAGCTATCGCGCTCGCGATTGGAGCGCCTCGGACCGCGGGCGTCGCCTCGACCATGTCTGGGTGACGCCGCCGCTTGCCGAGCACGTTCGTGACGCGTCGGTGCTGCGCGCCGCGCGTGGCTGGGACAAGCCCTCCGACCATGTCCCCGTGACCGTCGACCTAGACCTGCAACTCTAGACTTTCGTGTTATCCTCTTTGCTCAAAGCCCACCGATTTCTTGGCGTTTGGGTCTTCCGGTGGCGCGCGAAAGCCTTACATTAACGCCATGAGAGTGCTGATCATCGAGGATGATGCGCGGACCGCGGAGCACGTGGCGCGCGGGTTGAGCGAAGTCGGCCATGTCGCGACACGCGCGGCCGACGGGGTGAACGGGCTGGCCCTGGCCGGTGCCGAAGATTTCGACGTGATCGTTGTTGATCGGATGCTCCCGGGGCGTGACGGGCTTTCGATCGTCGAGGTGCTGCGCGCCTCGGGCAATCAGACCCCCGTCCTGGTGCTGTCGGCGCTCGCTGACGTCGGCCATCGGGTCGAAGGACTCAAGGCCGGCGCCGACGATTACCTGGTCAAGCCCTACGCGTTCTCCGAGCTGCTTGCGCGGGTCGAGGCGCTCGGCCGGCGACGGGAGCCCGGTAGCGCCGAGACGAAACTCCAGGTCGGCGATCTCGTGATGGATCGGCTCGCGCGGACCTGTGCCCGTGGCGGCAAGACGCTCAATCTGCAGCCGCGCGAATTCAAGCTGCTGGAGTGCTTGTTGCAGCACGCGGGTCAGGTGCTGACGCGGACGATGCTCCTGGAGAAGGTCTGGGACTATCAGTTCGACCCCCATACGAACGTCGTCGACGTTCACATCGCGCGGCTCCGGCAGAAAGTCGACAAGGGCTTCGACAAGCCCCTGATCCACACGGTCCGGGGTTCGGGTTATCGCCTCAGTCTCGATCCGTAGGCTCACCGGCACCACGGCCTTTCGCCAGGCCCTGGTCTATGTCGGGTTTCTGCTCATCGTTCTCGGCGCAGCACTGGCCGCGGTGAAGGTGCTCGCCGAGCGTTCGATCGACGCCGAGACGGAATCGGCCATTCTCGTGGAGGCCGACGGGCTCCGCGCGATCGACGCCCGCTTCGGCATCGACGCGCTCGCGCGCGCAATCGAATGGCGGCGCGAGCAGCCCAACCGCGGCGCCATCTATATAGCGCTCGGCGAGGACGGCGAGGTGGTTGCCGGCAACGTGTCGGGGTGGTCGGGCCGCATCGACGAGGGCCGCGACTGGATCAGCTTCGAGGTGACGACGCCGGGCGACGAGCCGTTGCCGGCGCGGGCCCGCGTTACGCGGCTGCAGAGCGGGGGCCAGCTCATCGTCGGCCGGACGCTGATTGCCCAGGAGGTGTTCGGCGACGCGCTCAATCGCAGCCTGGGGGTCGCCTTCGCCGGCGCTGTCCTGATTGGCCTTGCCGGCGGTCTGCTCCTCGCCCGCCAGAACGAGCGCCGCGTCGAGGCGATGTCGCGAGCCATCGACGACGTCCGGGCGGGCTCCCTTGAGGTGCGCTTGCCGGTGCGTGCGGGTGGTTCTGACGAGTTCGACCGCCTGTCGGAGCGGATCAACAAGCTCCTCGCCGAAAGCGAGGCGCTGATCCGTGGGATGCGCCAGGTCACGGACGACGTCGCCCACGATCTGCGGACGCCGCTGCAACGGTTGCACACGCGGCTGGAGGAGGCGCTGGCCGACGCCGAGGGCGGCGTGCGCGATTCACTTGAGGCTGGGCTCGAGGACCTGGACCGGCTGCTTCGCCTGTTCCGAACCGTGCTCTTGATCACCAACACCGAGAGTGGCGCGCCGAAGCAGAGCTTCCAGCCCGTCGACCTGTCCTCGATCGTTGACGATGCCGCCGAGCTTTACGAGGCGGTGTTCGAGGAGCGTGAGATAGCCTTCACCCACCATGTGCAGGCGAACGAACGACTGACGGGCAACCCGGCACTGCTCGCTCAAGCCGTCGCCAACCTGCTCGACAACGCCGCCAAGTACACGCCACCCGGCGGCCGGGTCGCGCTACACCTGAGTGGCGGCCCGCTCGCCTGCGTCGAGGTTCGCGATAACGGCGCCGGCATTCCGCGCGAGCGCCACGACGAGGTGCTTCGTCGGTTCACCCGCTTGGACAGCGCACGCGATACGCCGGGCCACGGCCTCGGCCTCGCCTTGGTGGCGGCGGTGGCCAAGCTGCATGGCGGCACGCTGCGGCTCGACGACGCCGCGCCCGGCCTGATCGTTCGGCTCTTCCTCGCGCGGACGCCGCTCGATAGTTGAATCTGCCGGGTCCGCGCGGGCTTGGCGTCTTGGCGGAGGAGTGGGCATGACGATGCGCGAGATCTGGCGGGTCTACCTCGCTGGCGAGATCCACAGCGACTGGCGCGAGGCAGTCGCCGCGGCCGCTGCCGATCTACCGGTGACGTTCTCGGCCCCGGTCACGGACCACGCGCTGAGCGACGACTGCGGCGTTATGGTCAGCGGCGCCGAACCCTCGGCGTTTTGGCACGATCGCAAGGGCGCGGGGCTGAACGCCGTGCGGACGCGAACGCTGCTGCACCGCGCCGACGTGGTCGGCGTCCGCTTCGGCGAGCGGTACAAGCAGTGGAACGCCGCCTTCGATGCCGGCTACGCGCACGCCCTCGGCAAGCCGTTGATCACCCTCCATCCCGAAGCGCACGACCACGCGCTCAAGGAGGTGGACGCGGCGGCGAACCTGGTGTGCCGGACACCCGAGCAGGTCGCGGCTGCGCTTACTTACGTGATGACGGGTCGGCTGCCGAGCTGATGTGGACCGTGCCGCGCCGCCGGGCGTCTCAGCGTCGCGCCACGCGGACACGGCGCCAAAGTGCCCAGATGACGACGAGGGCAACGGCTATCGTCGTCAGCGGCATGGCGACGACGAGGAGCATCAGGCTACCGCCGACAACCAACGCGCCGGCGCAAACCGCTACCCCCAGGAGCGCCGTCAGCGCCCAGCCGAGCGCCTGGTCGCGCATGGCGACGGCGCCTCAGCGGACCAGGCGATAGCCACCGGGCTCGGTCACCAGCAGGCTCGGCGTCTGCGGCGCCGCCTCGACCTTCTGTCGGAGCCGATAGATGTGCGTCTCGAGCGTGTGGGTCGTGACGCCGGCGTTGTAGCCCCAGACCTCGTCGAGCAGCGTCTCCCGCGGTACGGCTCGATCGCCGACGCGGTAGAGGAACTTGACGATCGCCGTCTCCTTTTCCGTCAGGTGCACCTTCCGGTTTGTCGCCTCTTCGACGAGCATCTTAGCTGCCGGGCGAAAGCTGTAGGGGCCCACCGGGAAGCTCGCGTCGTCGGAGAGCTCGAACTGGCGCAGCTGGGCGCGGATCCTGGCGAGCAGGACCGGCAGGCGAAACGGCTTTGTGACGTAGTCGTTGGCGCCGCTGTCGAGACCCAGGACCGCGTCGGCGTCGGAATCGTGGGCGGTCAACATGATGATCGGCGCTTTGACGCCCTTCTTCCGCAAGAGCCGGCACAGATCGCGGCCATCGCCGTC
The DNA here is from genome assembly GCA_964445185.1 of uncultured Geminicoccaceae bacterium. Lineage (GTDB taxonomy): Bacteria > Pseudomonadota > Alphaproteobacteria > Geminicoccales > Geminicoccaceae > JAAAPF01. The sequence continues at coordinate 4,200 of CAYUKE010000082.1, read as the reverse complement.
CGGCAGGCCGACATCGAGCAGAATGAGGTCGACATGGCCTTCCTGCGCCTTGTCCAGACCGCTCCGTGAATCCGGTGCCTCGCGGACGTCGAGCTGCTCGTGCATGTGGAGAAGGTCGGCGAGCTCGCCGCGCAGCCCGGCGTCGTCGTCGATGATCAGCACGCTTTTGGCAGTCGCCATCGGTTCAGGTCCCGTCTCTCAACGTCGTTACCGCACGTAGATGGTCCGACTGAGCTGAACGATACACAAACCACCATTCAAGGTCGCATCGATCGCGTCGATGGCCTAAGCGGGCGTTTCGTCATCAGCGCCCCTTGAGGTTGCCGCAACCGATGGACCGTCTTGCCGCGCTGGGCAGCGCCGCGTTCGCCAGCAGGCGGCGACTGGCGGTTGTCCTCGGCCTGTATCTGGGCCTGCACGCGGCGGCGCGTCTCTGGCTGCTGCCACAGGGGCTCGGCTACGACGACGCCGAGCAGGTGCTCTCCGCGCAAGCGTGGGCGTGGGCCTATCGCTTTGAGCAGCCACCCCTCGTGACGTGGCTCTTGCTGCTCGCGCGCGACGGCCTCGGCCTGGAGCCCGGGCTTGGCGCGATAACGCTACTGCGGACGCTGCTGCTTGGCGCGTTGTGCGTCTTCACCTTCCTCGCCGCGCGTCATTGGCTCGACGTGCTGGCCGCCGGTGGGGCGGCCGCCGGTCTGCTTGGGACCTACACGCTCGGCTGGCTCGCGCACGGGGACCTGCCGCATTCCACCTTGCTTGCGGTCGCGGTCGCGGCGACCCTTTGGCTCTGGGGCTGCGTCGTCCGGGAGCCAACGTTCCTACGCACGTTTGCATTCGGCCTGGCCTGCGGCCTCGGGCTGTTGGCGAAGTGGAACTTCATCATGTTCGCTGTCGGTCTGCTCGTGGCGGCGCTGTTGCAGCCGGCCACGCGACCGCTGGCGCTCTCCTGGCGGACACCGTTCGTCGGGCTCGTGATGGCCAGCTTGGCGTTGCCCTCCGCGCTCGCCGTGCTTGCGGAGGCGGACGATCTGGGTGCGCGCGCCGCGGGCGTCGTCGCCGGCGCGGCCGAGCAGTCCGGGCCAGCGGTTGTTGGCTGGCTGGAGGGGTGGTCGGACTTGGCACTGGCCGCCCTCGCCTTTCCGCAGCCGTTCCTGGTGCTTGCCATGTTCGTGCTGTGGCCCGCGCTCCGGCGTCCGGCACCTGCCACCGCTTGGCTTGCGCTCCTGATGGCGGTGATCCTCATGCTGCATGCGGCGGTGGTGCCGCTCGCCGGCGCACGCGAGTTTCCGGAGCGGTGGATGATCGCGGCGCTCCTACCGCTCCCGATCCTCGTGCTCGCCGCCTCCCGACCCGGCGATCCGCGTGTCGCCGCACTAGGCGGCGTCCTGGTTCTGCTGATGGTGATCGTTTGGATGGTTCGTGTCGGCATCGGCGTGACGGACGCGAGCTATTGCGGCAAATGCCGCTATCGTCTGCCGGCACCGGCCTTCGCCGCCGCGCTCGGGGACGCCGGTTTTCGTGAGGGGACCATCGTGGCTTTCGACATGCATCTGGCTGGCAACCTCAAGCAGCAGCTGCCCGACGCGCGGGTTCTTGTACCCGGGATGCCGCTCCGCGCTTGGCCGGCGCCCGGCGGCGAGGCGTGCGCCCTGGTTTGGCGTGGCGACGGGCCACCGCCCGCCATTGACGGCATCGGTGCGGTGCTCGGGGTCGACTGGACCGGTGCGCCGACCGGGCGCGTCGCAGCGCCGATTCTGGGGACGACGGACCGGTTCCAAACGATGTCCTACCGGGTCGTTCCGGGGGCTGGAGCCTGTCGATGACGACGCCCGACACGGTCAGTGTGGTCGTGCCCGTGCACGACGAAGCCGAAACCCTCGACGAGCTCGCTCGTCGCGTTCTAGCCGTTGCCGACGACAACGGCCTGCCGGTGGTCGAGGTCCTCTTCGTCGACGACGGCAGCCAGGACGATTCCTGGGCGCGGATGGCGGCGCTAGCCGACGCCGAGCCGCGCGTTCGCGCGCTGCGGTTACGCCGCAACTTTGGCAAGGCGACGGCGCTGGATCTTGGTATTCGCGACAGCGGCGGCGCCATCGTCGTGACGATGGACGCGGATCTCCAGGACGACCCGGAGGAGCTGCCACGCCTGCTTGCCGCGCTCGGTGAGGATGTCGACCTCGTCTCCGGCTGGAAGAAGGAGCGGCACGATCCGCTCGGCAAGACACTGCCTTCGCGTCTGTTCAACTGGGTGACAGCGCGCTTGTCCGGGCTGCAGCTGCACGACTTCAACTGCGGCTACAAGGCGTATCGCCGTGAGATCTTCGACATGGTGCCGCTCTACGGTGAGCTGCACCGCTACATCCCGGTCCTCGCGCACGCCAAGGGCTTTCGCGTGAGCGAACTGCCCGTCAAGCACCATCCGCGTGCCCACGGCCGTTCGAAGTACGGTGCCGAGCGGATGGTGAAGGGCTTCCTCGACCTCCTGACCGTCGTCATGTTGACGCGGTTCGCGCAACGCCCCGGCCACCTCTTCGGCGGGTTAGGGCTGATCCTCGGCGCCATCGGAGCCGCGATCTTGCTCTATCTCACCGGCCTGAAGCTCCTCACGGGCGCAGAGATCGGCGGTCGGCCGCTTCTGCTGTTGGGCGTCATGCTGGGCATCATCGCCGTGCAGGTGACCCTTTTCGGCGTTCTCGGTGAGCTGATCTTGAGCCGAACGCGACCGAACCCGCCGGTCTCGCTGGTTCGCGAGCGGCGCGGCTGAGGCTCGTGCGCCAACGCCGGCTATTGGAGGTCGGCCTCGCGCTCGTCGTCACCGTGGCTTGCGCAATCTGGCTCCTGCGTGCCATCGACCTCGCCGCCGTGGCGACGACGCTCAGCCAGGCGCACGGGCCCACCGTGATGGTTGCTTTTGCGCTTGCGTTGCTGCTGCCGTTCTGGCGCGGCGCGCGGCTGCGTCACCTGCTGCCGCCGGGCTGCACCGTCCCCGCCGGCGCGCTCACTCGCATCGCGGCGGAGGTGCTGCTGTGGAGCTTTCTCCTGCCGTTCAAGCTGGGCGAGTTGACGTTTCCGTGGCTCATTCACCGCCGCCTCAACGTCCCGCTCGGGGAGGCCGCGGGCCTGCTTCTGTTCGTGCGCCTGGCTGATCTCGCCGTCGTCGCCGGGCTCTTCACGATCGGGCTGGGCCTCGTCGGGTTCGACCGCGACCTCCTGTGGGCGGCGGCGCTGCTCATCGGCGGCGGCGCGCTGCTCGCCGCTCCGGCCGTGTTGGCGCTCCTGGGCGGGCTGGCGTACGCTTGGCTCCCGGCGCGCCCGCGGCTGCTCCGTCAGGCGGCCGCGGGCGCTAGCCACGCGCGCACCCTGCGAGCGCGGCTCTGGCTCGCCCTGACGACGCTCGGCCTGTGGGGGACGCATGCGGTGATCGCTGCGCTCGCGCTCCGCGCTTGCGGTGTCACGCCCGACGCGGCGACAGCGTTGCTCGCCAGCAGCGCCGGCAACCTGGCGTTCGCATTGCCGGTGACCGGGGTGCTTGGACTGGGCCCCCAACAGGTCGCCTTTGCGACCGCCGTGAGCGAGACGGGCACGGCCTGGGAGGTCGCCGTTTCGGCAGCCATTACGACTTATGTCGTAGTTGTCTCGGCGGCCTTAGCGGCCGGTCTCGCGGCGAGATTGGGTCGTTCATCAGCGACGATAGCGTAGTCTGATGGGCCAATTTCGGCGGAAAGCCGGGACCTATGACAATTGGATGGTATTTAAGTGAAAAGCGATTTTCTTTAGGCTACACGGGAGGTTAGCGTGTTTTTTTGATTGCGTGCTACGGCCGATTCTACTACAAGTAGCGTTGTGTCCTCCCAGTGAGCTTCAGCGGCGACCTCGGTCGCCGCTTTTTTTTGGCCTTTCGCAGGCCGAAAAACGCCCGGGTGGGCAGATCCCGTGGCGGGCCACACCCAACCCCAGGTCGCCGGCATTCGAGCGAAATGCGTGTTACTTAGTTGTTTACCGAATGTGAGACCGAAGTCGTATAGTAAGCTCGGCCGATTTTCTACTATAGGTAGATTGTGTCCTCCCAGTGAGCTTCCAGCGGCGACCTCGGTCGTCGCTTTTTTTTGCCCAGCGCCTGGGCGGCATGTGGTCCTTGGCAGCGCGTCGCGAGGCGAAGGCACCGCGTCGCGAGGGCGTGATCCTGTCTAGGCGGAGAAG
>CAYUKE010000081.1:0-10758 GCA_964445185.1 uncultured Geminicoccaceae bacterium | reverse complement strand
GGCACCATCGACGAGGCGATGGAGAAAGCCAAGAAGATGGCGGAAGGCTGAGGCGGAACATAGCGGTGGCCGACAAGCTGAACTTCGAGCTGGTTTCGCCCGAGCGGGTGCTCGCCGGCGAGACTTGCGACATGGTCGTGATGCCGGGTGAGGAGGGCGATCTCGGCATCCTCGTCGCCCATGCGCCGCTGGTGACGCTGCTGCGTCCCGGCGTCGTCTCGGTCTACCAGGGCGACAAGCTGGAACGCCGGTTCTTCGTGACCGGGGGCTTCGCCGAGGTCGAGGAGACGAGTTGCGTGGTTCTCACCGGCGAGGGCTTTGCGCTCGACGATCTGACTCAGGAGGCGGCGGAACGTCGCCTCGACTCGGCGCGGCGTGACCTCGACGACATCGCCGAAGAGGGCCCGGCGCGCGAGCGTGCCGTGAAGGCGGTCGAGGTCGCCGAGGCGCTGGTCGAGGCGTACGCCGCCTGAGGCGCAAGCTCCGCGCCAACCGCGAAGGCACCTAAGCAGCGGTGACACCGATGACGGCTGCGTTAGGCTACGGCCGCTCGTGGGAGGTCGGCCGTGCTGCGCTACGTCATCTGGCGCATCCTGATGATGATCCCGACGCTGATCGCCATCAGCTTCGTTGTCTTCGTCATCATTCAGCTTCCCGAAGGCGACTATCTGGACGCGTTGGTCGCCGAGCTTGAGGCCCAGGGCGAGCGTCTCCAGGCCGATCAGATCGCCTATCTCCGCGCTCAGTATGGCCTAGACAAGCCTTTCTATCAGCAATATTGGGACTGGATCACCGGCATCATTCTGCGCGGCGATTTCGGCCACTCGTTCGAGTACGATCGTCCGGTCATTGAGGTAATTGGCGATCGATTTTGGCTCACGGCGATTCTTGCTCTGGGTACTGTGCTTTTTACCTGGATTGTGTCATTTCCAATCGCGATATACTCAGCAGTCTATAAGTACTCGATCGGCGATCATATCTTAACTTTTATCGGCTTTCTCGGGCTGGCGACGCCGAATTTCCTCCTCGCTCTTGTGCTGCTCTATCTATCGCAGGTCTATTTCGGAACCTCGGTCGGCCAGATCATGGCCGAAGAGTACATCGGCGAGCCGATGAGCTTCGGCAAGTTCCTGTCAATCCTTGAGCACATGTGGGTCGCGGTGGTCGTCATCGGCACGGCCGGCACCGCGGGCATGATCCGGCGCATCCGCGCCAACCTTCTGGACGAGCTGCAGAAGCCGTATGTGGTGACGGCGCGGGCGAAGGGGCTGCCGCCGGGCCGCGCGTTGCTGAAGTACCCGCTGCGGCTCTCGCTGAACCCGTTCATTTCCGACATCGGCAATCTGCTACCCGACCTGATCTCCGGTTCGGTGCTCGTCGCCTTCGTGCTCTCGCTGCCGACCAACGGCCCGATCCTCGTCAACGCGCTGCAGAGCCAGGACATGTTCCTCGCCGGCGCGATCGTCATGATCGAGGCGGTGCTCGTCGTCATCGGCGTGCTCGTGTCGGACCTCGCGCTCGCCGCACTCGATCCCCGCATCCGCCTGGGTGAGGGTGTGCGGCGATGAGAAGGTTCGTCGATCCCTACCCGTTCGATCCGGCCGAGGAGCGACCGCTAACGCCGGAGCAGGAGAAGTTCTACACCGCCTCGCAATGGCAGCTCATCACCTGGCGCTTCCGACGGCATCGTCTCGCCGTTGTATCGCTCTGGTTCCTCGGCCTGCTCTACGCCAGCATCGTCATTGCGGAGTTTCTGGCGCCGTACGCGTTGGAGACGCGCAATGTCGACCACGTCTACGCGCCGCCGCAGGCTGTGCACCTGTTCCACGAGGGCGGCTTCGTCGGCCCCTTCGTCTATCCCTACAGCTTCGAGCTCAACCTCGAGACGCTCGAGCGCGAGTACACGGTGGACACGTCGACGCCACAGCGGCTGCGCTGGTTTTGCCGCGGTGACGCCTACACCTTCTGGGGTCTCGTCGATGGCGACGTGCATCTGTTCTGCCCCGCAGAGGGCGGGACGGTCTTCCTGCTCGGCACCGATCGTCTCGGTCGCGACATGCTCTCCCGTATCCTCTATGGCGCGCGGATCAGCCTAACGATCGGGTTGCTCGGCGTCGCCGTCAGCTTCGTCCTCGGTGTCGTGCTAGGTGGCCTTGCCGGTTATTTCGGCGGCGTCATCGACAGCGTGATCCAGCGTATCATCGAGGTCATCCGCAGCTTTCCCGTGATCCCGCTTTGGATGGCGCTCTCGGCGGCGCTGCCTGTCCGCTGGGATCCGCTTTGGGTCTATTTCGGCATCACGATTATCCTCGGCCTCGTCGATTGGCCCGGTCTCGCCCGTGCGGTTCGCGGACGAATCCTCAGCCTCCGCGAGGAGGATTTCGCACAGGCCGCCGTCTTGATGGGGGCCAAGCCACGGCGTGTGATTCTGCGCCATCTCGTGCCGAGCTTCGCCTCGCATCTGATCGCCAGCGTGACCCTCGCCATCCCGTCAATGATCCTGGGCGAAACCGCGCTGTCCTTCCTTGGCCTGGGCCTGCGCCCGCCGATCACATCCTGGGGGGTTCTGTTGACCGAGGCGCAGAACATCAATGCCGTGGCCCTCTACCCCTGGCTTATGCTACCTGTCGTGCCGGTCATCCTCGTGGTCCTCGCGTTCAACTTCGTTGGCGACGGGCTCAGGGATGCCGCCGACCCCTACAGTTGACATGACCCATGTCCTTGTTCGGTCCGTGGCTCTTCCCGGTGATGTACCTGCTCGCGGCGTCGTCGACGCCGAACAGCGATGCGGGTTATCTCGATGCCTGCCTGGTCGCCGCCGGCGGGCGCACGGCTGCGGCGCGGACGACCTGCTTCGGCCAGGTCAGCGAGTTCTGCCTCGCCTCGAGCAATGGCACGACGGTCGACATGGTCACCTGCGCCGAGCGTGAGCTCGCCGCCTGGGACGATTTGCTGGCCGACTCCTATGCGGAGCTGCAGCAGAGCCAGCCCCCGGCGCGGCTCGCCGTCGTCGACCGCGCGCAGGAGGTCTGGACGGACTGGCGCAACGTCCGTTGCGGGGTCTACGGGACCTACGAGGGCTCGATCTATCGCCCGCTCGCGGCGCTATGCTTGGCGGAGACCACCTCGCAGCGGGTCGTCGATCTCTGGGCGATCGAGCGGGGCTTGGTGGTGGGCCCCTGAGGCGGGCACGTCTGCCGACCGGTGCGAGGACGACCAACGATGGCTGATGCCGACTTCGTCATCATCGACCACAGCTTCGGCGCCTGCGTGAAGACGTCGGCAGCGATCGAGCGGCTGTGGACGGGCGCGCGTTGGGCCGAAGGCCCGGCGTGGTTCGAGGCGCACGCCAGCCTCGTCTTCTCGGACATCCCGAACGACCGCCTCCTCCGTTTCGACGCGACGACCGGCCAGGTGGGGGCGCTTCGCCAAGGCCAGGGCCGCTTCGTCAACGGCAACACCGTCGACCGGCAGGGGCGGCTGGTGAGCTGCGAGCACGGCACGCGCCGCGTGACCCGCACCGAGCCGGACGGCACGATCACGGTCCTCGCCGACCGGTTCGACGGCAAGCGGTTCAACAGCCCCAACGACGTTATCGTCAGATCCGACGGCACGATCTGGTTCACCGACCCGAGCTACGGCATCGACAGCGACTATGAGGGCTTCAAAGGAGCGAGCGAGATCGGCGGCGACCATGTCTACCGGCTCGATCCCGCAAGCGGCGCGCTGACCATCGTGGCGGACGATTTCGTCCGGCCCAATGGGCTTGCCTTCGCGCCCGACGAGCGCACGCTCTACGTCGCCGACAGCGGTGCTTCCGAAGCGGCCGATGGTCCACGTCATCTGCGCGCCTTTGCTGTCGCGGACGACGGCAGCTTGTCAGGCGGGGCAGTGCTTGCGACCTGCACCGCCGGCGTCTTTGACGGTTTTCGCGTCGACAGCGAAGGCCGCATCTGGACCAGCGCCGCCGACGGTGTCCACTGCCTCGCCGTCGAGGGCAAGCTCATCGGCAAGGTGCTGGTGCCGGAGCCGGTCGCCAACGTCTGTTTCGCCGGCCCCCGCCGCAACTGGCTCATGATCACGGCGACGTCCTCGCTCTACGCGGTCCGCCTCGCCGTCAACGGCGCGAAGACCTACTGAGAGCGAGCCACCCGACCGGCGTCGCGCAGGGCGGCTCGGCGCACTGTGTTGGTCGCCTCAGGTGGCGTGGAACGGCTTGCCGAGGCACGCGGGCGCGGCGAGGCGCGTGCCGGCGCCGCGGATCGACAACAGCGTCAGGACGACGATCGTTGCCAGATAGGGCAGCATCGACAGCACCTGGGAGGGCACGTCAAACAAGGCGCCGCCCTGGGCATGGAGTTGGAGGATCGAGACGCCGCCGAAGAGGTAGGCACCGAGCAGTAGGCGCCAGGGTCGCCAGGCGGCGAAAACGACGAGCGCAAGCGCGATCCAGCCGCGGCCGGCGGTCATCTCCTCGACCCACATCGGCGTGTAGGCCAACGACAGGTACGCGCCGCCGAGACCGGCCATGGCGCCGCCGAAGGCGACGGCGGCATAGCGGATCGCCAGCACGGGATAGCCAAGGCTATGCGCGGCATCGTGGTTGTCGCCGACCGCGCGCAGGATCAGGCCCCAGCGGGTGCGGGCGAGGAACCAGGCGGTGAGCGGCACCATCGCCAGGCCGAGATAGACCAGCGCGTCGTGGCTGAAGAGGACGGGGCCGAGGAGCGGCAGGTCGGTAAGGCCCCTGACGTCGAGGTCGGGCAGCCCGGCGACGGGCGTGCCGACGAAGGGATTGCCGAGCAGCGCCGAGAGGCCGACGCCGAAGATCGTCAGCGCCAGGCCGCAGGCGACCTGGTTGGCCATCAAGGTCAGCGTAAGGAGGCCGAAGCCGAGCGCCATGCCCGTCCCGGCAAGCGCGCCTGCAGCGATGCCGAAAATGGCGTTGCCCGTGCCGATGGTGACGGCGAAGGCACTGACCGCGCCCATCAACATCATGCCTTCGACGCCGAGATTGAGGACGCCCGACTTCTCTGCGACGAGCTCGCCGAGCGCCGCGAAGATCAGGGGCGTCGCCGCGGTGACCACCGTCACCAGGATGGCGGCAAGCATCGCCGTCTCGCTCATCCGGCGCTGACCACGCGGCGGAGCCGAAAGCGGACGAGGACGTCCGTCGCCAACAGGAAGAAGAGTAGGAAGCCCTGGAAGACGCCGGTCACGGCCTGGGGCAGGCGTTGGGTGATCTGCACGTTCTCACCGCCGAGATAGGATAGCGCGACGACGAGGCCGGCGAGCACGATGCCGAGCGGATGTAGCCGGCCGAGAAAGGCGACGATGATCGCGGTGAAGCCGTAGCCCGGTGAGATCGTCGGCACGAGCTGGCCGCCCACGGGACCGGCAACCTCGATCACGCCGGCGAGGCCGGCGAGCGCGCCACTCGCGAGAAAGGCGAGCCACACCGTTCGGCCGGGATGGAAGCCGGCGAAGGCCGCGGCCTTTGGTGCCGCACCGGTGACGTCGAGCTGGAAGCCCACGACCGTGCGGGCGAGCAGGATCCAGGTGGCGAGCGCGAGCAGAAGCGCCAGCGGGAACCCCCAGTGCAGCCGCGTGCCGGCGATGATCGGCGCCAGTGTCCCGTCTGCGGGGAAGAAGCGCGACTCCGGGAAGTTGAAGCCGCCCGGATCGCGCCAGGGCCCGTGCACCAGCGCGCTCAAGAGCAGCACCGCCACGTAGGTCAGCATCAGGCTGACCAGGATCTCGTTGACCCCGAAGCGGATGCGCAGCAAGGCAGGGATCGCCGCCCAGGCGAGACCGGCGAGGGCCCCGCCGGCCAGCATCAGCGGCAGGAGCCACGGGCCCGAGGCATCGTAGAAGACCATCGAGGCGAGCCCGCCGCCGGCGATCGCGCCGAGGGTGAGCTGGCCCTCGGCGCCGATGTTCCACACCCCCGCGCGAAAGCCTAGCGCCAGGCCGAGCGCGCAGAGGATCAAAGGCGTTGCCTTCACCGCCAGCTCCGCGAGCCCGTAGGTCGTTGTGATCGGGCCGATGAAGAAGGCGTAGAGCGCCGGGAGGGGCGCGTGGCCAAGGGCGGCGAAGAGCGCGGCACCGGCGAGCACGCTGAGCGTCACCGCCAGCACGGGCGAAAGGACGCGCATCGTTACCGAAGGCTCGGGCCGGGCCTCAAGCCGCAGCATCGATCGCCTCCGGCTCACCGTGGACGCCACCCATCAACAGACCGACGGCGGTGGCGTCGAGGTCCGCCACCGGGCACGGCTTCGAGAGCCTGCCGACATTGAGGACGGCGATGCGGTCGGCGATGAGGAAGAGCTCGTCGAGGTCCTGAGAAACGACGACGATGGCGGCCCCCTGGTCGGCGAGGTCGAAGAGCGCCTGGTGGATTGCCGCGGCGGCGCCGGCGTCGACGCCCCAGGTCGGCTGGCCGCAGATCAGCGCTTGGGGCGTCTGCACGAGCTCGCGGCCCATCAGGAACTTCTGCAGGTTGCCGCCCGAGAGCGAGCGGGCGACGGCGGCTGCGCCCGTGGTGGCGACATCGAACCGGTCGACGACAAGCCCGGCGTAGCGGGCGGCGGCGGCGCGGTCGAGGAAGCCCAACAGTCGCAGTACCTGTGCCCGCAGACCCGAAAGCAGGACGTTGTCGGTGAGGGTGAACTCACCGACCGAGCCGTGGCCGACCCGCTCCTCCGGCACGTAGGCGATGCCCAGCGCCCGCCTGGCGTTGACATCGAGTGCGCCGATCGGCTGGCCGTCGAGCGTGAGCGTTGTCGCGGGGTGGAGCGGCACCTCGCCTGCGAGCACCTCCAGCAGCTCGCTCTGCCCGTTGCCGGCGACGCCGGCGATGCCGAGGATCTCGCCCGAGCGGACTTCGAAGTCGATCTCGCGCAGAGCCACCTCGGTCGGCAGCGTCGCCGGCCGTCCCAGGTCGGTGACACGGAGGCGGACGGGCCCCGGGGCAGGCCGGCGTCGGTGTTCGGGCGGGCGGATGGTTGCGCCGACCATCAGCGCGCCGAGGCTCGCCGCGGTCTCGCTGCCCGGATCAAGGGTGGCGACGACACGGCCGCGGCGGAGGATGGTCGCCGTGTCGCACAACGCTCGAATCTCTTCGAGCTTGTGGCTGATGTAGAGGATGGCGACGCCCTCGTCCCTGAGGCGACGAAGGGTCTGGAACAGCCGGTCGACCTCTTGCGGCGTCAGCACCGAGGTCGGTTCGTCCATGACCAAGAGGTGCGGCGACTGCAGCAGTGCCCGGACGATCTCGATGCGCTGGCGCTCACCGACTGAGAGGGTCGACACCGGCCGGTCTGGATCGAGCGGCAGGCCGTAGGCGCTGGCGATGTCGCGGATGCGGGCCGCGGTCTGCCCCCTTCCCCCGCCAGCGTCGAGGCCCAGCGTGACGTTCTCGGCGACGGTCAGCTCGTCGAACAGCGAGAAGTGCTGGAAGACCATCGCGATGCCGAGATCGCGCGCGGCCTTCGGATTGCTGATGCGGACCGGCTGGCCGTTCCAGTGGATCCGGCCGGCGTCGGCGGCGAGCAGGCCGTAGACGATCTTGACCAGTGTCGACTTGCCCGCACCGTTCTCGCCGAGGAGCGCGTGAATCTCGCCGGGGCGGACGATGAGGTCGACGCCATCATTGGCGACGATGCCGGGAAAGTGCTTGGTGATCCCAGAGAGCTCGAGGCGAGCGGGCACGCTGGCCGACAACGACGTCTCCACGAGGTTCGCTGTGCAACAAAGCGAGGTGCCATCAACGGTGCAAGCGCCCGCTGGCGCCCGGGGCGCTGCCTCCCACCTAAGGCCCATGCGCGCGCTGGTAACGGTTGTCCTGCTCCTCGCGGCGGTGCCGGCCCTGGCCGAGCCGTTGGCGCACTGCCGCAACCGCTTCGCGGTGTTCGACGAGACGGTCGCCCGCGCCGGCGTGGCCGACGCCGAGGCGCGTCGCATCCAGGGCTTCCCTTACCTCCGCGTCGATCGCTACGCGGCGGCGCTACGCCAGGAGATCGAGGACGACACAGACTTCGACGCTTGGGTCGAGCGCCTCGCGGTCCTGGATCGCCAAGGGCGGGTGGTGGAGCGCCTGAACCTGCCGGCAGGCTTGCGCCAAGGCGTCGACGCTTATGTCCAGGGCGCGCTTGATGTCTGCCGGGACCGCCTGATCGGCTCCGACCTGGCGGACGCGGTCGCACGGCAGGATTTGTTGCGGCAGGCATTCGTCCCGGACAGCTACCAGGCGCTTGCTCGCGTCGTCGGCCTGTTTCCGCTGACGGTGGTGCCGGTGAGCCTCGGCTATCAGCGCTGGCTCGCCGCCAACCTGCCGGCCTTCGCCGAGCCGCCGCTGCGCCCCGCCGCCGTGGGCAAGCTGCAGCGCTGGGGGCCGGGCAAGGCGGCAAGCCTGCCGCCGCTCGCCGGCCGCGCGGTCGACCCGTTCGGGCATCCTGCATTGACGCCTCAAGACCTCGACGCGCTCGCTCACGCCCACGCGCCTGTGTTCCTTATCGAGACCGCGTCTGCTGCCGACGTGCCCGGCCGGCCACTGCCGGGCGCGCCGCCCGGTGTCGAGGCCGACCACCCCGAGGTCTTTGTCCGACACGCTTGGCAGCGCGGGCCCGATGGGCCGCTTCTGCAGCTCGTCTACGCGATCTGGTTTGACGCGCGGCCGCCCGATGGGCCGCGAGATCTGTTGGCGGGCGCACTCGACGGCGTGATGTGGCGCGTGACGCTCGACGCCACCGGCCGCGTCCTGGTTCACGACACCATCCATGCCTGCGGCTGCTACCACTTGGCCTTCCCGGTGCCACCCGCGGTCCGCGTGCCGCTGCCCGAGGACGAGACGTTGGAAGAATCGCTACCGGTGCCGATGGCCGCGCCCGCGTTGGCGTCAGGCCAGCGGCTCGCGGTGCGCCTCGCCGCCGGCAGCCACTATGTGAGCGGGCTCGCGGCGGTGCCGGCAACGCGCGACGGCGAGCGGCGCTATCGGCTGGTGACCGACTGGGCGGTGCCGGACCGGGCGCTGCGGTCGGTGGCCCTCGGCGATGGCACGGCCGCAAGCCTCTACGGCACAGATGGCCTCGTTGCCGGCAGCGAGCGGCTGGAGCGCTTCATCCTCTGGCCGATGGGCGTCGCCAGCCCCGGCGCCATGCGCCAATGGGGCCACCACGCCACCGCCTTCGCCGGTCGGCGTCACTTCGACGATCCCGGCTTGATCGCCCGTCACTTTGCTTGGCCTGCGAGGATGAATTGAACGGCTGCCGTGGCCTTCGCGGCGCCGGCTGCAGGTTTCTGCACGCCCTTCGGCGGCGCCAAGCGTCGCGTCGAACGCTGTATCACGCAAGCCTGACTGCCTTTCGCCGCGTGGCCTCCTTCCTTGGGTTCGGCGTCGCGCGCCGACGCACTATACTCAGGTTCAAGCCCAACGTGACGTCGGCCGCGCAGCCGCATGATCGACAGGAGAACGCCGCATGACCTCCGTCCTTTTCCACCGGCGAACCCTGCTCGCTGCCAGCGGCGCCCTTGTGGCGACCGGGATGTCGGGCGCCCTTTTGCCCGCCCGCGCGCAAGGTCTCGCGGCGACCCCCTCGATGCGCGGTGGCGCCAACAACTACCGTGCCGGCGCCCCGATCGTCGAGCGGATCGGGGGCGGGGGCTTTTGGATGAGCGGGACCGTCCGCCGCGCCGGCGACGGCGCCCCGCTGGCGGGTCAGCGCATCCAGATCTGGGCGCACACGACCGAAGGCCACGAGCGCGACCCGCAGAGCCATGGGGCCACGCTCACGGACGCCGACGGAATGTTCCGTCTCGAGATGCCACAGATCGTGCCCGCGTTCGGCCAGCCGCATGGCCATCTGGCTTATGACAGCGGTGACTTCGCAACCGTGTTCCTGCGGCCCGTCATGTCGAGCGCGAAGGACACGAGCCTGGAGGCGCACTTCGTCCTTCAGCCGGTCTGATCGGCGCGGGTCCACAGGGGATGCGCTCGGTGCGCGCAACCCTGATCTGGGCCGCCCTCGTCATCGCCATTGCCGGGCCGATCGCCGCTGCCGCGGCGAGCCCGCTGCTGGCGTGGCGCGATTCCGTCTACATCGCGGGCGGGTTTGCCGGCGTGGTCGCGCTTGCTCTGCTGCTCGTTCAGCCCGTGCTGATGGGTGGATATCTGCCGGGCCTAGCCGCTCGGTGCGGCCGGCGCCTGCATCGCTGGACCGGGTCTGCGCTGGTCGTGTCGGTGGCGATCCACGTCGCTGCCCTTTGGATCACCAGTCCACCGGACATGGTCGACGCCCTTCTCTTCGTCTCACCGACGCCCTTCTCCGCCTGGGGGGTGATCGCCATGTGGGCCGTCTTCGCCGTCGCGCTTCTGGCCATGCTCCGCCGGCGCTTGCGCCTCCGACCGCGCACGTGGCGGCTCGCGCACACGTCCCTAGCCGCGGTGATCGTCGTCGGCAGCGTGGTCCACGCCCTACTCATCGAGGGCACGATGGAGACGGTGTCGAAGGCGGCGCTGTGCGCGCTCGTCGTCATGGCGACCATCAAGGTCCTGGCCGACCTGCGGGTGTGGGCGAAGCGTCCCGCTTCGCGCTAACCGGCCTCGACCTGCCGCTGGAACCCGACATCCGCCGGTGATCCGCCCCGTGGACGATGGGCGCTGCCAGCCTGGGCGCGGCCTTTTGATGATCCCGGTCTCGTTGCACGGCGGTTCGCCTGGCTGGGTCCGTCAAGGTGAAGAGAACGGCCGTTGCGGCGTTG
>CAYUKE010000080.1:7959-10778 GCA_964445185.1 uncultured Geminicoccaceae bacterium | reverse complement strand
TCGCCGGGTAGCCGTCTTCTGTGGGGGCCAACCCGAGGCGCGGAAGCGCCTGCGGGAGCACGAGGCGCCAGGCGGCGCGCGGATGCGCGGTCGCGTCTCGCGGCACGCAACCAGCTTCGGCCGTGCCACGCCTAGCGCATCGGTCGCGGGCCGCCTCGCCCGACACGCTGTGTCGACGACGTCTGACTAGAAACGGTGCATATCACGATGCGGCTGGAGGCGCAGGGCCGCGCCGGCTCGATCCTGGTGTCGACCACGAACCGCGCCCAGGTCGTCGGTGATTGGTGCGTGTGCCCGCAGCGCGCCGTGGAGCGGCGCGGTGCCGGTAGCCTATCAACGTTTAACATCGCGCCCTGAGCCGCTGGCGGCCGCGTATCATGATACCAAGCCGCGCTTCGGGCGATTGCATCTTCGTTCAATTTATCCGACCTTTGCTTCGCTTCCGGTTAACCTCCTTTAAGCTTCGTCGCCGGCTCAGCGTGACCGTTAATGGTTGCGCCGTGCTCATCGACCGACAAGTCGTGGACAATCGTGATGTCGTCTTCTCAGCTTGCCCAGGTCACCGTTCGGGTCGATGATGTTTACTCGCTCTATGTCAACGGCGTGCTTGTTCTCCAAGACGACTATTGGAAGGACGCCGAGACAGCGACACTGAGCCTGGCTGCCGGCGACGTCCTCGCCATCGCCGCCGAGGACAGCGGCGACATCGCCGGAGCCTTCGTCGACATCCGCTTCGCCGACGGCAGCCGCCTTGGGACGTCGACCGATTGGCGGGTCAGCGAAACCGCACCCGGGGCCGGCTGGACCGAGGCAGGCTTCGACGATAGCAGCTGGGATGCGGCGACCGCCTACGGCCCGGTCGATCTAGTTCCTTGGGGCATTTACGGCTCGGCGCCTTACCTGCCGGAGGATGCGCCTGGGCAGTGGATCTGGAGTGACGACTGGAAGTTCGACGACACCGTCTACTTCCGCTACGTCATCCCGGGCGACGGCGGGACGCCACCGCCACCGCCACCGCCGAACGACAATACGCCGCCGACCGTCGCCCAGGCGCTCGCCGACCAAGACGCCCAGGCGGGTGACGCTTTCACCTTCACCGTGCCCGGCGGTGCCTTCGCCGATGCGGATGCCGGCGACACGCTGACCTTGTCTGCCAGGCTCGCCAACGGTCAGGCGCTGCCAAACTGGCTCGACTTCGACGGCACCGCCTTCGCCGGCACGCCCACGGCCGGCGACGTCGGTCAGATCGCCGTCACCGTCACCGCTACCGACGAGGCCGGCGCCGCGGTCGACGACACGTTCCTCATCGACGTCGCCGCCGCTGATCCGTCGCCGCCACCGCCGAGCGACGGCGAGACGGCGACGCTCACGGTGCGCGTCGACGACGCCTACGAGCTCTATGTCAACGGCGCCCTGGTCCTCGCCGACGACTACTGGAAGGACGCCGAAACCGTTTCCGTCGACCTCGCACCCGGTGATGTCATCGCGCTCCGCGCCGAGAACACCGGCGGGCCCGGTGGTGCCTTCGTCGACATCGCGTGGGCCGACGCGCGCCTCGGTAGCTCGGCCGACTGGCGGGTGAGCGAGAGCGCACCCGCCGCCGGCTGGACCGGTCAGAGCTTCGACGACGCCGGCTGGCAGCAGGCCACCGAGTATGGCGGCGTCGACCTCGATCCCTGGGCCACCTACAGCCGCGGCGCGCCGCTGCCGGGCGACTCGCCGGCCCAGTGGCTGTGGAGCGACAACCAGCAGGACCAGGGCTTCGTCTACTTCCGCTACGTCATCCCGGGCGATGGCGAGACGCCACCGCCACCGCCGAACGACAATACGCCGCCGACCGTCGCCCAGGCGCTCGCCGACCAAGACGCCCAGGCGGGTGACGCTTTCACCTTCACCGTGCCCGGCGGTGCCTTCGCCGATGCGGATGCCGGCGACACGCTGACCTTGTCTGCCAGGCTCGCCAACGGTCAGGCGCTGCCAAACTGGCTCGACTTCGACGGCACCGCCTTCGCCGGCACGCCCACGGCCGGCGACGTCGGTCAGATCGCCGTCACCGTCACCGCTACCGACGAGGCCGGCGCCGCGGTCGACGACACGTTCCTCATCGACGTCGCCGCCGCTGATCCGTCGCCGCCACCGCCGAGCGACGGCGAGACGGCGACGCTCACGGTGCGCGTCGACGACGCCTACGAGCTCTATGTCAACGGCGCCCTGGTCCTCGCCGACGACTACTGGAAGGACGCCGAAACCGTTTCCGTCGACCTCGCACCCGGTGATGTCATCGCGCTCCGCGCCGAGAACACCGGCGGGCCCGGTGGTGCCTTCGTCGACATCGCGTGGGCCGACGCGCGCCTCGGTAGCTCGGCCGACTGGCGGGTGAGCGAGAGCGCACCCGCCGCCGGCTGGACCGGTCAGAGCTTCGACGACGCCGGCTGGCAGCAGGCCACCGAGTATGGCGGCGTCGACCTCGATCCCTGGGCCACCTACAGCCGCGGCGCGCCGCTGCCGGGCGACTCGCCGGCCCAGTGGCTGTGGAGCGACAACCAGCAGGACCAAGGCTTCGTCTACTTCCGCTACGTCATCCCGGGCGACGGCGAGACGCCACCGCCGCCGCCGCCGGGGGGTGACGGCACGCTCTCGCTCGCCGAGAGCACGGTCGCCAAGATCGTCGACCTCGAGGCCGGCTTCTCGGCAGATGCGGCGCGCGTCCTGCCGCTCGGCGATTCCATCACCGAAGGCTTCGAGGTCGGCAAGGCCAAGTGGCTCTGGGACGGCTATCGCGGCGATCTGTTCGAGCGCGTCACCGACGCCGGCCTCTG
>CAYUKE010000080.1:0-7859 GCA_964445185.1 uncultured Geminicoccaceae bacterium | reverse complement strand
GCATCGCCTTCGACCTCGACGGCAGTTCCGGCTTCGCCAACCCCGACGCCACCCTGACCATCCTCGACACCAGCCCAGGAAGCCTCGACGACCCAGGCATCCTCATCACCTGAACGAACGTACAGAGTACCGACACGTGCTAGTAGAATAACCTGAAGGATGGTCGCCGCAAGACGACGGCGGCTGCTGTCAACGTAGGACACCGCGGACCCGCTAACCGTGCGGGAATGCGTCAATAAGGTAACGGCCGAGGACAATGGCGAACGCCATCACATTTACGTACACTGGCAACGCGGACAATGCCTACAAGCTCTTCGTCAATGGTGAACGGATCATCATTGACAGGGATTGGCGCACCGTCGAGACGGCAACCCTCGAGCTTGAGGCCGGCGACGTCGTCGCCGTCAAGGCGTGGAACACGGGCGGCGGCGCCCGCGCATTGTTCGATTTCGATGCTCCAGGCATCGCCAACTTCGGCTCATCCGCTGCGTGGCTGGTGACGGACCGAGCCGGCGGTCCCTGGAAATCACAAGGCTACGACGACAGCGACTGGGAGGCGGCGACGATCGTCGGCACTGCCGCGGATCGTCCGTGGGCCAACAGTCTGATGCCGGCCCTGCCGAGCAGCTCGACCGCGAGCTGGATCTGGACGGACGAACCGCGCCGCGACGCACAAGCCTTCTTCCGTTTCACCGTTCCCGATGCCGTCGTCGACCCCGCGATCGTGCCGCAAGGCGAAGCGCAGGCTACGATCTCGGCCAACGTCGACAATGCGTACGAGCTCTTCGTCAACGGTCGGCTCGTGCTCGCCGATGACGTTTGGAACACGCTCGAAACCGCGACCACGGCGCTCGCGCCGGGCGACGTGATCGCGATCAGCGCGACCAACGCGGGCGGCCAAGCCGCGGCCCTCGTCGACGTCAACGTTCCCGGCGTTGGCCGCTTCGGCACGTCGTCCGACTGGCTGGTGACCGATCAGGCCCGTGGCGACTGGACGGCGGCAGACTACGACGACAGCGACTGGGAGCAGGCGACCACCTTTGGCGGCGTGAACAAGCGGCCCTGGGCGAAGCACATCGCTCCGGAGCTGGCGAGTGATTCGCAAGCGCGATGGGTGTGGACCGACGACAATCGCGGCGATGCCCGGGCCTTCTTCCGCTTCACGATCCCTGAGCCTGGAACACCGCCCAACGACCCGGCGGAGGAGGCGACGCTGACGGTGCGCGTGGACAACGCGTACGAGCTGTTCGTGAACGGCGCCCTGGTCCTCGCCGATGACTTCTGGAAGGATGCCGAAGTCGTCACGATCGACCTCGCGTCCGGCGATGTGATCGCGCTTCGCGCCGAGAACACTGGCGGCGCCGGCGGCGCATTCGTCGACATCGCCTGGGCCGGCGCGCGCCTCGGCAGCTCGGCCGACTGGCAGCTTTCCGAACGCGACCCGGGGCGAGGCTGGACGCGCGAGGGTTTCGACGACAGCGATTGGCAAGCGGCGACCGAGTACGGCGGCGTCGATCTTGAGCCCTGGGCCAGCCGAGCAGACGGCGCGCCGCTGCCGGCCGGGTCGCCGGCCCAGTGGATCTGGAGCGACGATCAGCGCGATCAGGGCTTCGTCTACTTCCGCTATGTTGTCGAAGAGCCGCGAGATCCACCGCCGGCCGGCGGGCTGACCATCTCCTATCAGAGCAGCAGCGTCGCCAAGATCGTCGACCTCAGGGCCGGCTTCACGGCAGATGCGGCGCGCGTCCTGCCGCTCGGCGATTCCATCACCGACGGCTTCGAGGTCGGCAAGGCGAGGTCAATCTGGGACGGCTATCGCGGCGATCTGTTCGAGCGCGTCACCGACGCCGGCCTCTGGGTCGACTATGTCGGCCAGTACGAGCGCGGGCCCGACACGCTCGCCGACCGCGACCACCAAGGCAAGGGCGGCATCAAGGCCATCGAGGTCGCCCCCAACGCTACCGCCATCGCCGAGGCCCACGATCCCGACATCGTCCTCCTCAAGCTCGGCACCAACGACGTCCTCCGCGACGCCAACGCCGACGACGTCGTCCCCGACACCATCCTCGACATCATCGAGGACATCGCCGCCGTCGTCCCCGACGCCCACATCCTCGTCTCCGAGCTCGCCCCGCTCGATCCCGACGTCTATCGCGCCGACCTCTCCTCCTCCTTCCGCGCCGACGGCGATGTCCTTGCCGCCGCCGTCAACGACCAGCTCCCGGGCATCGTCGCCCAGGCCCGCGCCCAGGGCATCGAGGCCAGCCTCGTCCGCCAGACCGGCCTCTCCGACTCCGCCGCCGATCTCGGCGACGGCGTCCACCCGACCGATCAGGGCTACGCCACCATCGCCGACAACTGGTTCGACGCCCTCAACGACGACGTCGGCACCAGCGCCCGCACCTTCGCCGGCGACGCCCAGAGCCTGCCGAACGACGTCCAGAACGTCACCGGCTCCGCTCAGGGCGACCTCCTCGTCGGCAACGGCCGCGCCAACCGCCTCGACGGCGCCGGCGGCAACGACCGCCTCGACGGCGCCGGCGGCGACGACGTGCTCACCGGCGGCAATGGCGACGATGTGTTCGTCGCCAGCCGCGGCGACGACATCATCACCGACTTCCGAGCCAACGCCGACCGCATCGATGTCGATCGCCTGCTGACCGGCGCCAACGACGGCAATCTCGACCGCTACCTGCAGATCACCGCCAGCGGCAGCGACAGCCGCATCGCCTTCGACCTCGACGGCAGTTCCGGCTTCGCCAACCCCGACGCCACCCTCACCATCCTCGACACCAACCCAGGAAGCCTCGACGACCCAGGCATCCTCATCACCTGACCTCGTCGTCACGGGCGATGTCACTTCGGTAGATAAGCGCCGGCCAGTTGACGCGCGCCACCGCCTCGTAGGCGCGGTCGCGCGCCGAGTGGAGATCGGCACCCGTGGCGGTGACGCAAAGGACGCGACCGCCATTGGCTAGAAGCTGGTCGCCGTCAGCCTTGGTCCCGGCGTGGAAGACTTCGACGCCGGCGAGTTCCGGCAGCCCGACCAGCCCCTCGACGACATCGCCCGTTGTTGGCGCCTGAGGATAGCCGCGGTTCGCCAGCACGACGCCAACGCACGCGGCATCGTGCCAGCGCACGTCCATGTGCCCCAGCATTCCGTCGACGGCGCCGAGCAGGAGCTGACCGAGGTCCGTTCGCAGGCGCGGGATGACGACCTGTGCCTCAGGATCTCCGAAGCGGACGTTGTACTCGACCAACTTGGGTCCCTCGGAGGTCAGCATTAGGCCGCAGTAGAGGAAACCGCGGAACGGTGTCCCCTCGGCGGCCATCCCGCGCAACGTCGGTCGGACGATAGCCTCCATGACGCGATCGATCAGCGCCGGCGGCAGCTGCGGCGCGGGGCTGTAGGCCCCCATCCCGCCGGTATTCGGGCCTTCGTCACCATCGAGCAGGCGCTTGTGGTCCCGGGCGGTGCCGATCTCGAGCGCTACCTCGCCATCACAGATGGCGAAGAGGCTCGCCTCCTCCCCCGCCATGAACGCCTCCAGCACGAGACGCTCGCCTGCGGCGCCGAACGCGCCCGCGAACGCGCCATCGACCGCCGCGTGCGCCTCGTCCGCGGTCATCGCGACGACGACGCCCTTGCCTGCGGCCAGACCGTCCGCCTTGACAACCAAGGGGGCGCCGACGGCCTCGATCCGCGCGTGCGCCGACGCTGCATCGGCGCAGACGACGAAATCGGCCGTCGGAATGGCGTGCCGGGCACAGAACGCCTTGGCGAACGCCTTCGAGCTTTCCAGCCGCGCAGCCGCCCGCGTTGGGCCAAAGGCGCGGAGACCCGCGCCTTCGAGAGCATCGACGAGACCGAGTGCAAGTGGCGCCTCGGGACCGACGACCGCCAGGTCGATCCGCTGCGCCTGCGCCCAGCCGACCAGCGCATCGATGTCCTCGGCGCCGATCGGAACGCACGCCGCTACCTCGGCGATCCCGGGGTTGCCAGGAGCGCAGAACAGCTCGTCGACCGTCGGCGAGGCGGCGAGCGCCCAAGCCAGCGCATGCTCCCGGCCACCACTACCGACGACCAGCACCCGCATCGTGCACCTCCTAAGCTCACGGCGCGCGCTCTTGCCAGCGCGCGTCCGACGGCTTTAAGCCACGGTAAACGGAAAGGGAACGAGGCGGACGATGTCGACGACCGCGCGGATCGCAGTGTTGGGGGCGAGCGGCTATACGGGCGCTGAGTCGCTGCGCTTGGCCCTGGCACACCCCAATCTGGCGGTACGCCATGTCACCGCGGACCGGCAGGCTGGCAAAGCGGTGGGCGAGATCTTCCCCCACCTCGCCGAAGCGACACTGCCGGCGCTGGTGAAGATCGCAGACGTTCCGTTCGGCGATGTCGATGCCGTTCTTTGCTGCCTGCCGCACGCCACGACCCAGGAGGTGATCCGCGAGCTGCCCGACGACGTCAAGATCGTCGACCTGTCCGCGGACTTTCGCTTGCGCGACACCGCTCTCTACGAGCGGTGGTACGGCCGGCCGCACGGCGCGCCGCATCTGCAGGCCGACGCGGTCTATGGGCTCACCGAGCACGCTCGACGCGACGTCGCCGGCGCGCGTCTGGTAGCCAATCCCGGCTGCTATCCGACCGGTCCGCAACTTGCCCTTAAGCCACTCCTGGCGGCGCAAGCCATCGACGAGGACTCGATCGTCATCGACGGCAAGTCCGGCACGAGCGGCGCCGGGCGGTCGCTGCGGGAAACACTGCTGTTGGCTGAAGCCGGCGAAGGCGTGAGCGCGTATCGCGTCGGCAATCATCAGCATCTGCCGGAGATCGAGCAGGAACTGTCGAAGGCCGCCGGCGAGGCCGTGAAAGTCAGCTTCACGCCGCACCTGGTTCCCATGAGCCGCGGCATTCTCGTCACCCACTACGTCCGGATCAAGCCGGGCGCCGACCGGGACACGCTGGAGCAGATCCTCGTCGAGACCTACGCCAACGAGCCGTTCGTCGGCGTTCGCACCGGTGGTCGCCCACCGTCGACCCAGGACGTTCGTGGCACCAACCGCTGTCTGATCTCGGTCCACGACGATCGCCGCCAAGGTCACGCCGTGATCGTCGCCGCGATCGACAACCTGATGAAGGGGGCCGCCGGCCAGGCGGTGCAGAACCTGAACGTCCTGCTCGGCTTCGAGGAGACAACCGGCCTTACCGCATCGGCGTTGTTTCCGTGACGCCCACGCTCGCGATCACGCCGGCCGACATCGAAGCCGCGGCGAAGCGCATCGACGGCCGCGTCGTCCGCACGCCCTGCGTGGTCTCCGAGACTCTCTCGCACGTCCATGGCTGCACGCTGGTCTGCAAGTTCGAGAACCTCCAGTACACCGCGTCGTTCAAGGATCGGGGCGCCTGCAACTGCCTGCTGCAGCTGGACCCGACGGCGCGGGCGCGCGGCGTCGTCGCCGCTTCGGCGGGGAACCACGCCCAGGCCGTGGCCCACCACGCGCGCGTCCTCGGCATCCCCGCGACCATCGTCATGCCGCGTCACACGCCCTTCACGAAGGTCTCGGGCACCGAGCGGCTGGGAGCGAACGTCATCCTGGAGGGTGACAACGTCGATGAGAGCATGGGTATAGCCCGCGCCCGTGCGGATGCCGACGACGCCGTCCTGGTCCACCCCTTCGATGACGCCGCGGTAATAGCCGGCCAGGGCACCGTGGCCCTCGAAATGCTCGCCGAAGCCCCGGAGCTCGAGGTGCTGGTCGTGCCCATCGGCGGTGGCGGCTTGATCGCGGGCATCGCCACGGCCGCGAAAGCGTTGCGCCCCAGCATCAGGATCGTCGGTGTGGAGGCGGCGCTCTACCCGTCGCTGCAGCGGATCCGTGACGGCTTGCCACCGCCCGCTGGCGGCCTGACGATCGCCGATGGCATCGCCATCAAGCAGCCTGGCGCGCTCACGCTGCCGATCATCGATACCCTCGTCGACGACGTGATCCTTGTCGAGGAAGCCGCGATCGAAGCGGCGATCTTGGAGCTGCTCGAGATCGAGAAGACCGTCGTCGAGGGGGCCGGCGCCGCCGGGCTCGCTGCTGTCGCCACCGCCGCGGACCGTTTCCGCGGTGCCCGCGTCGGCCTCGTGCTCTGCGGCGGCAACATCGATCCGCGTCTGCTCTCGGCCGTGATCCTCAGGGGCCTTGTCACCTCGTCCCGGCTCGTCAGGCTCGCGATCGCGGTGCCCGACGTGCCGGGCTCACTGGCGCGGATCACGGCGATCGTCGCCGACCTGGGCGCCAACGTGGTCGATGTCCGCCACCGGCGCGAGTTCTCCGGCCTATCGGTCAAGAGCACCGAGATCGACGTGACGGTCGAGACCCGCGACGGCCAGCATGCTGCCCGCCTTGAGGCGGCCTTGGCCGCGCGTGGCGTCGCCGCGCGTGGCCTTGCCCGAGGCGAGTTCTAGCCTTTGACGGCCGACACGCCGGTCACGGCGGTTCTTCGCGTTGCCAAGACCAAGGTGGTGCTCGCCGCCGTCGACCGCGAGCTTGTCGTCCGTGCCCGACGCGAAGCACCCAATCCGCCGCTCGGCGGGGCGCCCTACCCGGCGCTTGATCATCACCATGTCTGGCGCTGGCTCCTCGCCGTCCTTCAGGAGTTCGCAGAGACCTTCCGGGTCGAGGCGATTGTGCCGACGGCCTTCGGCGAGACAGCGGCCCTCGTTGACGATGCCGGACCGGTGCTACCGCTGATGCGCGGCGAGGCCGAGCCACCGGCCACAATCCGCGCTGCGTTCGAGGCGCTAGCACCGCGTCCCGACGCCGTCGGCGCGCTGACGCCGCCCAATCGGTCGAGCCTCGCTTTGCAGCTCTTCTGGCAGCAGAAGGCGTTCCCTGAAGCGTTCGCCCGGGTGCGCCGCATCCTGCCGCACGCGGCGTTCTGGGGCGCGCGACTGACGGGCGGGGCGCACGCGGCCGAAGCGTCGAGCCTGGCCGCCGGCGGTCAGGTCCTCGAGCTGTCGAGCTGTCGGCCGTCCACCGTGGCACGGCGGCTCGGCTGGCAGCTGCGCCTTCCGGCGCTCCGCGAGCCGCACCGCCTGCTTGGCCGCGTCGCCCCGGAGGTGGTCGCGCGGACCGACCTCCGTCCCGATACCCGCGTGTTCGTGGGCGCCGCCGATGTCGCGGTGGCCCACGGGCTTCTGCTTGCGGCCAGCCTGGACGAGGCGGCGCTGCTGCTCGCAGATGAGCACGTCATCCTCGTTCCCGGAACATGCGTGCCTTCGGCCGAACGTCGGCTCATTCTCAGCCTCGACCGTCGCCAGCTCGTCGAGCAGCGCCTTCGCGGCGGGGTCCCGTCGATCGTCGCCATGCTGGCCGAGCTGGAGCACACCGGGCCCGTCGTCGTCGCCGGCACCTGGCCGCATGCCAAGGCGCTGGCGGGCGCGGTGGCTCCGCGCGGGCAGGCCACCTTCGTCATCGAGGACGGCGATCTCTGGGCGCCGGGTGGCGCGCTGCTGGCGCAGTTCGAGCAGCGCCGACCGGTGCCGAGGCTCGCACTCGAGCGGGTAGCCACCGACGATTGAAGGTCACAGTCGCACGGGCCATAAACCGCCCATGCACGCGCCCGACCTCCGCTTCGATCAGCGTCACCTCCTCGGCATCGAGGGGCTGCAGCCCTGGGCGATCCAGGACCTGCTCGATCGTGCCGACGGCTATGTCGAGCTCAACCGGAAGCCAGAGAAGAAGCGCGACCTCCTGCGCGGCCTCACCCAGATCAATCTCTTCTTCGAGCCGTCGACTAGAACCCAGACCAGCTTCGAGCTAGCCGGCAAACGGCTCTCGGCCGACGTCGTCAACATGTCCATCCG
>CAYUKE010000079.1:0-10916 GCA_964445185.1 uncultured Geminicoccaceae bacterium | reverse complement strand
CTCGGCGCCGCTTACGCGCCCACCCGCATGATCCTCGGCCTCCGCCCGCCGCGCGCGGCCGACGGGACCACGGGCTGATCAGGTAGGGAGCTCAGCGGGGCGACGAAGAGGTCGCTGATCGCGGCCGGGTCGGAGATTTCGACGACGTAGCCGTCGATCGTGTTGCCCGGCCAGTCGTCCCAGAGGTCGTTCCAGCGACCGCGATTGGCACCGTTGCCGCCTTCGATCATCAACCGATCCTCGTTGCCGAAGGTCGGCCAATCGTTCGGTTCGCCGGGGCGCCAGTTGGCGAAGACGAAGTCCTCGCGAGGCGCCGCGTTCTCGCCGACCCAGCCCCAGGCGCCGAGCGGGTCGTCGTAGCCGGTGGCGTCGCTGTCCTGGTAGCCACCGAGCCACCAGCTGCTCGGATTGTCGGGCAAGAGGTCGGTGACGAACGCATTCTCAGCCGCCGAGGTCACCGTCGCCAGGTGGCTCGCGTCGACCACGAGGCTTGCCGCCGCGGCTCGGGCGTCGGTCCAGCTCACGGCCGCGGCGTCGACGCGGGCATAGAAGTGGCCGTTGCCGCCATCCTCGACGCCCCATTCGACCCAGTCTAGGCCATCCGGCGCCTCGGCGGTCACGTCCAGCTCGTAGCCGCCGAAGGCACCCGCCTGCACGGTGACGAACACGCTGCGATCTTCGGCCGAGCTATACACGAAGCTGTCGCCCTGACCCTTTTCGATGAGGTTGCCATCGAGCGCCCGAACGGCGAACTCGGGGCGGCTGTCTCCGAAACCAGCGGCGTAATCCGGGCCAGGCGCCAAGGTGATCGTGTAGACGGACCCGGCCTGCGCATCGAGCTTGAACCAGTCGCGGTCGCCGGGGAAGTCGAACCGCCCGGCACTGGGTGTGCCCACCTCAAGGGCGGTGGGCGACGCCGGACCATCCGGCGCATCCTCGGCCCGCGCACTCACCGTGTAAGAGCCGGTGCCGAGATCGCTGACCGCAACGAAGACCGTCTGCGGCTCGGTCACCTCGTACGCGCCCGCAACCTGCTCGACCCAGGGACCGGCAATCGCGTCGAGTTCATTTCCTGCCGTATCGAAAACGGCAAGGTCTCCGAAGAGCAGGAACGCGCTCTCGTCAGAGGTTCCATCAATGCTAAAGAAGTAACTGCCCGGCGTTGGCAGCACGACTTTGTACCAATCTTCATCTCCTATAAATTCAAGGCGTCCACGAACTCCGTCGCCTAGGGTAAGCTCGATCGTCGATGAGGTGTCGCCGGGAACCTGGTCGACACCGCCCGGCGCGAATTCGACGACGTAGCCGTCTATGGTGTTGTCGGGCCAATCGTTCCAGACGTCGTTCCAGCGGCCGCGATTGGCACCGTTGCCGCCTTCGATCATCAAGCGGTCTTCGTTGCCGAAGGTCGGCCAGTCGTTCGGCTCGCCCGGGCGCCAGTTGGTAAAGGCGAAGTCTTCAGGCGGTGTCGTATTCTCGGTGAGCCAGCGCCAAGCGCCGTCCGGGTCGTCGTAGCCGGCCGAACTGCTGTCTTGGAAGCCGCCCAGCCACCAGCTGCTCGCTTCCGTCGGCAGGAGATCGGTGATGAACGCGTTTTCGGCCGCTGACGTCACCGTCGCCAGTTGGCTTGCAGCATTCGGCATCAGCGCCACCGCCGCGGCCTGCGCCCCCGTCCAGCTCAAGGCGTCGGCCGCGACAACCCGATACCAGTGATCGTTCCCACCGTCCTCGAGCCGCCACTGCACCCACTCAGGGCCAGGCTCGGGGTCGGGCCCCGGCTCGGGCGAAGTCAGCGCCGTGGCGCTCAGAGTGTACTGGTCCGAGCCTATCCCAGGCTCGGTTACGGCGACGAAAACGACCTCGTCGACGGTCGACGTGTACTCCGCGACCCTGAAGTCCTGCGCAATGGGCCGGGTGACGTCGATGAGACTACCGTCGGCTGCGAACAGTTCAATGGAGCCCGCAAGTTTGATGTCGTCGCGTTCAAGGACGATTCGGTACGTCACCCCGCTCTCGACGCCCAGCGCGTACCAATCGCTGTCGTCCCAGAACTCGAACTGACCGGTCGCCGGCACACCAAGCTCAAGCACGGCCGCTGTCGTCGGGTCCTGGGGCCAGTCATCGGCAACGACATCGAGGGTGTAACGGCCGGTCAGATCGCCGGTCAAAGTCTGTTCGTCCACCCCGATCGACACGAAAATGGTCTCGGGTCCGCTGGCCCTGTGGACCAGGGCGCCGTCCTCGTCGCGAAAGAAGGGAATCCGCGGCAACAGCGGCGCACCGGCCTCGTCGAACAGGGATAGTTCGTTCAAGCTGCGGCCGAACCTCTGCCACCCCGAGCTCACCTCGACAAAGTAGTCGCCGGCCGCCGGCAGCGACACGCGGTACCAGTCCGTGTCGCCGATGAAGTCGATCGCGCCTTCAATCGTCGCGTCCGGCGTCAGGAACGCGGTCGTGGACGTGTCGCCGGCGATCTGGTCGAGGCCGGGTGGCGTCCACTCGACGACGTAACCGTCGATGGTGTTGTCGGGCCAGTCGTTCCAGACGTCATTCCACCGGCCACGCCCGTCGCCCGCCGCGCCGCCACGGATCGCGAGCTTGTCCTCGTCGCCATGGGTCGGCCAGTCATTGGGCTCCCCCGGAGCCCACAAAAGCCCAATCCCACTACCGAAAACGCCTGCCCAGGGCTCGCCGCTCAACCATTGCCAGCCTGCGGTCGGGCGCGGGCTGTCGGGAAGCTGGAAGCCGCCGAGCCACCAGGCGCTGCGCTCCTCGGGCAAGAGCGAGGTGATGAAGCGATTCTCGCCGAGCCAGTTCGCTTCGGGCGTCGCCAGCATGGTCTGGCCCGGGATGACTGCTGCGGCCGCGTCGCGCGCATCGGTCCAGCTGATCGCCGGCGCGTCGACGACCGCGTACCAGTGGTCGTTACCGCCGTCCGCGAACCGCCATTGCACCCATGCGCCATCGCCGGGCAGCGGTGGCGGGAGTTGTGCTTCGGAAGCGGCGCCCAAGACGAGATCGGTGCGTGAATATTCCATGACGTGTCCTCAGAAAATGATAATCGTCTCCCTTTGTGTAGAATTTGGCACGGCGTCAACTGACCCGTTGGTCACGTGCGGCAAGACATCTCAGACGCTTAGCGCGAACGCGGACGGCCTCAGCGCTCCCTGAGCGCGCCCGAGGCGGCGTCGCGAAGGGGGCCTAGCAAATAGTCGAAGATGGTCTTCTCGCCGGTCTCGATGTCGGCTCGCACCGTCATCCCGGCGCGCGCCGGCATTCCGAGCTCGGGCGGGCCGACGAAAGCCGAGGCGAGCTTGAGCCGGACCTCGAACGTGGGCTCTGCGCCCGGCACCTCGACGCTGGTCGGCGCGATGTCGTCGACGACCGCCTCGATGCCGCCGAAGCGGCGGAAGTCGTAGGTGGCGACGTCGACCGACGCGCGCTGACCGCGCTGGATATGGCCGATCTCGGCCGGGGTAACCTGGACGACGGCGAACACTTGAGGCGCCGCCGGCACGATCTCGGCGACCAGCGCGCCCGGCGCCACGACGTCGCCGGCGCCGTGAACCGCGAGCCGGTGCAGCCGGCCGGCCGCCGGTGCGCGCAGCTCGGTCTGCGCCAGGCGATGCTCGAAGCTCCGCTCCATCGCCGTCGCCTCGGCCAGGCCGAGCGCGGTCTCCTCGGCAGCGGCAAGCGCCTCCTCGCGCAGGCGCTGGCGCAGCTCCAGGCGACGCGCGCGGGCGTCCGCGAGGCCGATCTCGGCCTGCTGCAGCTCGGTCGCCAGCGTCGTCCGGCGCTCAACCTGCTGGCGCCGCGCCTGCTGGACCCGGAACAGATCGTTCTGCCGAGCCAGGCCCTGGGCACGCAACCCGTCGAGACGTGCCACCTCCTCGTCGAGAACGGCCTGCGTAGCGTCCGCCTCCAGCGTCTGCTCGCGGAGGCCGTCGATCAGACGGTCGTGTGCGCGGACCTGCTCGTCGGCGACGACGAGGCGCGCCGCGTTGAGCTCGAGTTGCGCCGCCAGCAGCGCATCACCGGCGGCGATAGCCTCCGCCGCCGCGACGAGCGCGGCCGGCTCGGTCGTCTCGGCCTGGGCGAGCACGTCGAGCCGGGCGCGGGTCGCGGCGAGCTCGACCCGTCGCGCCTGGACGCGCGCAAGCTCGCTCTCGATCGCCACCGCATCGAGGCGCACGAGCGGGGCGCCGGCGGCGACGTCATCGCCTTCGGCGACGAGCACCGAGGCGACGATGCCACCGGTCGGATGCTGGATCGCCCGGGTCGCGGCCACGGGCGCGATGGCGCCGTCGGCGCGCGCCACCTCATGCACCGGGGTCAGCCACGCCCAAAGGAGGAACAGGACGAGCAGCGCCGCCGTCAGCCGGATCGCCGTGACGGGCCCGCGGGCGATGGCGACGTCGTGCAAGGCCGCCGCCTCCAACGGGAAGCGCTCGCGGCCCGTCGGCGCGGCAGCGCCGCTTTCGAGGGCATCCTCAGTCGGGGAGGACGTGGGTGTGCTCGGGCTCTTCATGACGTTCCTCATTCGCCGACGGTAGGACATCCGCGGCGGCGCCCAACGCCTGCGGCCGGCCGTCCGCGAGCACGAGCACGCGGTCGGCAAGCCGGAGGTGGCTGGGCCGGTGACTGACCATCAAGATCGTGTGGCGACCGCGCAGCCGCTCGATGCGCTCGACCAGCGCGTCGCCGCCGATGCGGTCGAGCCGGTCGGCGGGAGAATCGAGGAGCAGGATGGCAGGGTCGCGCAGAAGCGCGCGCGCAAGCGACACGCCCTGGCGCAAGCCGGCCGCGACGAGGTCCTTGTCGAGGTCGTGGACGCGCGTGTCGATGCCACGCGGGAGCTGGGCGAGGGCCGGGCCGAGCCCCAGCGCCTGCAGCAGCTCAACGATCTCGGCGTCGCTGGCGAACGGCGCGCTCAGCCGGATGTTCTGAGCGAGCGTGCCGTAGAAGACGGCCGGCCGCTGCGGCACGTAGCCGATCTGCCGGCGGAGCACGCGCGGATCGATCTGCTCGATGGTGACGCCATCGGCGTAAACCCCGCCGGCGCTCGGATGCAGCAGGCCGAGGACGCTACGCAGGAGCGTGGTCTTGCCGCTGCCGGCATCGCCGGTGATGCCGATCATCTCGCCGGCGGCGACGTCGAGGCTGCACTGGTTCAGCGCCGGCCGCGGTGCCTGGCCGTAGCGCACGGTCAGCCGGTCGAGACGAAGCCCGCCCCTGAGCGCGGCGCGGCGGCTCGGGTCGATCGCGTCGCCGGTCTCGGTCGCGAGCGCCTCGAGGCGATGCAGCTTGCGGATCCTGAGGCCGATGTCGTCGACGCGGGTGAGGATGCCGAAGAACTGCTGGACGGGACCGACGACGCGCCACGTCATCAAGACGACGGCGATCAACGGCCCGGCGGAGAGCGTCCCGACCATCGCTGCGTGCGCACCGGCAACCAGCGTCGCACCACCCGTCATGGTCACCGCCACGCGAAAGGCGCTGCGGCTCGCATGCTGAAAGCGCGTCGCCCGCGAGCGCGCCGCAACCGCACCGACCGCGGCGTCGTCGAGCCGCGCGAGCCAGCGGCCGGCACAGCCGTTGAGCCGGATCAGGTCGGCGGCAACCGCGGCCTCACCCGTGGCCCGCTCGTGATCCGCCTCGCGTTCGCTCGCAACGGCGTCAAGCGCGCGCTGGTGGAGCAGGAGGAACCAGCCGAGCAGGCACGCGGCGACCACGCCCACGGCCGGCACCAGCGCTACCGCACCGGCAAGCAGCCAGATCATGGCGACGAAGACTAGGGTGAAGGGGAGCTGCAGCACCGCTACGGTGAGGGGCCCCGACATGATCTCGTGGAGCCGCTCCAGCTCGCGCATCTGATGCAGCTGGCCCGCCGGGTCGGTGAGGCCGGTGCGTTCGTAGGGAAGTCCGATCACGGTATCGAAGACGAGTCCGCTCAGCCGTGCCTCGGTGCGCGCGGCAAGCGCGCCGGTGAGGCGCGCGGCGGCCGCCCGGTTGCCCGTGTCGAAGGCAACCAAGGCCAGGACGCCGCAAGCGACGGCGAGCAGGGTGTCGCCGGCGCCAGTTGGCAGCACCTTGTCGTAGATGAGTATGGTCACCAGCGAGAGCGCCACCGTCACCGCCGTCGACAGGAACAGCAGCGCGAACAGCACGACGAGGCTCGACAGGTGCGCGTCGACCAAGCGGCGAACGAAGGGCAGGCGCAGCGCGCCGGGCGTGACCTCGCCGGCACCGGCGAAGACGTAACAGGCAGCCGGATGCTGGCCCCGCCTGGCGTCCGGGCTGGCACCGGCAAGCCGGGCGGCCGCCTCGCCCTGCGCGCCGACGTGAAGCTGCGGCAGCGGAGCCGAGGGACGACGCGCGGCGCGTGGCTCGAGCGCCGTCGCCGGAAAGCCGAGCCGATCGAGGGTGGCGAGGATCGCCTGCGGCCCGAAGGCGTCGACCGCATGCGGCATCGCCTCGAAGACCTCGCGCGCCTCGCCACGCCAACCGAGCCCGTCGAGCAGCGCCAACAGCGTCGCCACACCGGCCTCGAGGTCGCCCGTGGCGCCGTGCGCCCGCAGCGCAGCGGCGAGGGTCTTCGCGAGGCCGTCGGGGTCCGGCGCCGTTGTGCGCATCAGCCGCCTCCGAAGACCGGCACGTGGGCGCGCCGCGCGAACTGGTCGGGCGTCCACTCGTACAATCGGTCGGCGAGCGCCCAGTAGGAGGGTCGATCACTGACCAGGACCAGCGCCGCCCGCGGGGCCAGCCGCCGCAGGAGCCGCACCAGTCGCTCGTCCTCGGCGAGGCTCAGTGCTGCGTTCGCCTCGTCGAAGAGGATTAGCCGCTTGTCACCCACGAGCGCGCGAACGGTGGCGATGCGGGCGATCACCGAAGCGGGCAGCTCCGGCGGCCATACCGTCGTGACACGGGTGGCGTAACCGAGCGGTAGCTCGGCGAAGGCGCGATCTAGCCGGAGCTCGCGGGCCAATTCGATGGCCTCGGGCTCGTAGCGCTGCGGATCGAAGCGGGTGAGGTTCTCGAGGATCGTGCCGGGGATGAGCCGCGGCTCTTGTTCCAGGTACGCGATCTCCGCGACCAGCCGCGCCTGTGGGACCCGCTCGCACGGGCTGCCGTTGAAGCGCAACGCGCCGCCGCCGGGGACAAGGCCGTTGGCGATCTGCCAGAGGAGCATCGACTTGCCGACGCCGGTGGCGCCGGTGATCGCGACCGCCTCGCCGACCTCGACGGAGAAGGTGACCGGCGCCGTGGACGCTTCGGGTGCCACCGCTGCGAGCGGGCGCACGCCCTCCACGGCGAGACAGACGAACAGGCCGGGATCGATGCGCTCAGACTCTGCGGGAGCGGCGTCGACCGCCGCTGGCGCGCGCGTCGGTGCGCCAGGCTCGGCCGCTGCGAGCGAGCGCAGGAGCGGCTCTGCCGCGCGGCCGGACAGGAGGATGCCGGCGGCGAGCGCACCGACGTGAAGCTCGCCGGCCATGACCATCACGGCGCCGGTGACCCCGACCGTGACCGTGGTCAGGTGCGCGAGGACGGAGCCCATGCCGCGCTGCATGTGGCTGAGCGCGGCGGCACGGCCGCGGCGCGCCGAGGCGGTGCCGAGCAGGCGATCATGCCGACGCATCATCAACGGCTCGGCGTTCAGGGCCTTGATCGTCTCGATGTTCTGCAGAACTTCGAGCTGGAGCGATCGGCGGAGACCGTCGGCGGCGTCGACCTCGGTTGCAAGCCGCGCGGCGCGGCGGCGGAACAGCGCGGCGGCGACAGCGCCGACGAGCACACTGGTCACCGCTGCTGCCGCGAGCACCGGCGAGAGGACGGCGAGAAAGCCCACGAACAGCAGGGCGAAACCTGCGTCCGTGCTCATGCTCGACCGCGTCGGCTGCCGCGCTGCCCTAAGCGCCCGCAGCTCGGTGAGCCGAGCCTCGGCGGCGGAGGCGCCCAGCGGCGTCGGTGCCGCCGCGCCGAGCCAGGCGGCCACGGCCGCGTGAGCCGAACCGAACGGCGCCGCGACCTCTGCCGTTGTGCGGAGCATCGCGTCGGCGGTGCGCACGACCTGCTCGAGCACGATCGCAACCGCGGCCCCCAGCGCCAGCATTGCAAGCGTTTGGCCGCCTTCCTGCGGGACCACGCGGGTGAAGACTTGGAGCAGGAGGATCGGGAGTGCCAGCGCGAGCCCGTTCGCGACGACAGCAGCAATGATCAGGTCGGCCGAGCGTGCCGGTGTCGTGGAGAGCTTGAGAATGGAAGAGGGCTGCATGGGTGCCGCTCGTCTTGCTCGCTGCCGGCCACGGCGCCGACGGCATTGCGGCGGGGACGATGCCCGACGCCGGCTAAGGCTTGGTTAACGTCTCCCAGGCAGCCTGCGCTTGGGCCCTGGTCGGGCCGGAGACGCACCATGCCGCCGCCCCTCGTACTCTCGGTTCTACCCGTCGTCGGCTACAAGCTGCTGAACGCTGCCAAGGTCGGCGAGACCACGCGCAACGCGCTGCGCTTTCGCCCACCGAGCTGGCCGATCGAGCGGATCCGCCAGCGCCGCTTCAGCGTGTTGCAGCGCGGCGCCAGCCTGCAGCTCCGCTTTTGGATCCGCATCCTGCAGCGCCTGGAGCTGACCGTAGACGGCGAGGAGCCCGAGCCGTGGCAGCCGGGAGCACATGCGATCGCGGAGCGGCTGGTCGTCCGGATGCGCGCGCCGGTGGCAGGGCTGCGACCGGCCGTGCTGGACCATGCGAGCGCGAGCCGCCTGCTCGAGCTGCATCGGCTCCTCGCCTGCCTTGCCGAAGCACCGGGCGACGCACCCTTGGCCGAGCAGATGACACGCGTCGCCGCACTCGTCCGCCGGCTCGAACGCGCGATCGCCGCCGCCCTCGACGGCGCGGCGCGGAACCTGCGCGACCGCGTCGATGCGGCAGGGCTAACCGAGCGCGGGCACGACCGTCTCGACACACCCGAGCGCCGCGAGCGGCGAGAAGAGACACTGGCAGCGATCGCTACCGAGCTGGCCAAGGCCGCCCCCCCGTTTCCCGGCCGCATGCTGGTCTTCGGCGCGCTCGCTCGCGGCGACTTCGACGTCGTGTCCGACATCGATCTGCTGGTTGTCGGCCACCACGAGCGCCGGCACAGCGATGCGCTGGCGGCGCTCGCCGAGCGTCTCGCTCGGCGCACGGACCGAGGCTTCGATCTCGTCGTCACGCCGCCGGAAGGCTGCTCTCAGAAGTACCGCGAGGCCTGTCGGCAGGGCGTGCCGGTCTGGTCGGCGCCGGCCTGAGACGGGAAGCGATCAAGCCACCCGGTCGCCATCCGGATCGAACGCGATCTCGTCCGGCGTGTCGTCGAAGTCGACCGCATCCAATTCGTCCGCGATCTCGGCGTCGGCAGCGTCCGCGACCGCTTCGGTCCAGTCGCCACCGTCGTCCGCCGAGGCCTTGCCGTCGTCGACGGCGGCGAGCCAGTCCGCGACTTCCGCATCGAAGGCGACCTCGGCGTCGAGGTCGTCAGGAACGATCACCACGTCGTCGCCGCCGACCTCAGGCTCCGCGCCGAGGTCGTCGGCAAGAGCATCCTCGCCGCCTTCGTCCTCGTCGTAGCCGCCGGCCAGCAACGTGTTCTCGCCGATGGTCCCGTCGCCCTCGTAGTCCCCGACGACGCTTACCTTCAGCGACCCGGTCGCGAAGTTGCCATCGGCATCCGTCGCGCGGACGGTGACCCTGAAGCTTGTGCCGCCGCCGCCGTCGACGATGAAGCCGTCCGCGTCGTCGAGCGCCGGCCCGCGCATCACCAGGCTGCCGTCTTCGACGGCGAGATCGACGCCACGGTCGCTCTCGACGGCGTAGGTGATCGGCCCGCCCTCGGGATCGACGGCTGTAAGCTCCGCAAGCTCGATCGGCGCGCCGTAGCGGCCGCTGGCGATGGTGACGTCCGCGAGCGGGCCCAGTTCCGGCGCTTCGTTCACGTCGGCCACGGCGACGTCAACCTGCGCCGTCGTTGTCACATGGCCGTCGCTGACCTCGACGTCGAGCCGATGCTCGGCGAACGTCTCGTGGTCGAGCGTCCGGGTGGTGCTGATTTCGCCCGTAGCGGCATCGATTGTGAACCTGCCACCGGCGTCGTCTTCGAGCCGATAGGCTAGCGCATCCCCTTCGCCGTCGCTGGCCGCGACCGTGCCGACGACTGTCCCTGCCGCCAGGTTCTCCGCGACGCTGAAGCTCTGCGCCTCAACCGTCGGTGCCGTGTTCTCGCGCACGCTGAAGCTGATCTCCAGCGCTTCGCCGACATCGCCACGGCCGCCCGCGCCGGTGTAAGGCGTCGCGGTCAGCGTGTACTCGCCGGCCTCCAGGTCCTTGCTCCAGAAGTCCCCGTTTCGATCCCCGAACAGCGCGTAGGGTTCGACATTTTCCGTTCGCGCGTACTGGGTCGGGCCGTCCAGCTCGAAGCGCACGCTCTGCAGCACATCGGTCTCGCCGACGGCACTGGTGACCATGACGGAAAGCGGGGTCGAGCCGTAGTCGGCGAGATTGAGGACCGCGCCGTCGACCAGCTGGCCCAGCGCTTCGTCGGCCTCGGCGTCGACGAGCACGAAGCCGTCCAGAACCGATTCGCCGACCGGCATCTCGTTGACGTTGTCGACGGCGACGTTCACGGCGGCGGTGCTCTCGGTCGCGCCGTCGCCGACCACAACCTCGAGCCGGTGCAGCGCTGCGCTCTCGTGATCGAGGCCCACGGCCGTGCTGATCTCGCCGCTCGCCGCGTCGATCGTGAAGCGCCCGCCGGCATCGTCGGCGAGCCGGAAGCTGAGCCCGTCGCCGTCGACATCGGCGGCCGCGACGGTGCCGACGACTGTCCCCGCCGCCAGGTTCTCCGCGACGCTGAAGCTCTGCGCCTCGACCGTCGGCGCGTCGTTG
>CAYUKE010000078.1:0-11006 GCA_964445185.1 uncultured Geminicoccaceae bacterium | reverse complement strand
GGGGTGCGCGGCGACGGCGTCGAGGATGGCGAGCGCGGCGTCCATCGCCCGCCGGCCGCCCGCCTCGTCCCAATCGTAGGCGACGCTGTGCCCGTCCTGGGTAAACCACCGCGCCGACCGGTACATCGGCGCGACGACGCCGCGGATGCCGCTCGCCACTAGGCCGTCGAGCCAACCCTCGTAGGGCACCGAAAGATCGACCAGGGTGGTGACGCCACTTTGTAGCAGCTCAGCGAACGCCATGCGCGCGCAAGCCCGCATGCCCTCCGCGTCTGGCCGGTAGAGCGGCATGAACTCGTAGAGCGAGCTCATGTAGAGCCCCGGCGAGCCCAGCTCGTCGAGGAAGCCCTTGTTCATGGCCTCGGACAGCGGATGGCTATGGACGTTGACGAGGCCGGGCATAACGAAGCGCTGTCGCCCGGTGATCTCGACGTCGGCGGTACCGGCGAAGCTGGGCCCGACATGCACGATGCGCCCGTCGGCGAAGGCGATGTCGATGTCCGAGCGGTAGACATGGCGGCCCGCCGCCGGATCGAACGCCGCGACCCAGCTCGCGCCGCGAATGACCGTGGTCGTCATGCCTTGACCTCGCGCCCAAAACTTCGAAGGCACTCAACAGCGGTGTCGTCGGCCGGTAAAGGGCGCACGCTGCCGCCCAAGGCCGTGCTGGCACGCGCACATCATAATACTCAGAAGCAAAACGGTCGGTTGCGCCGGCACTGTCCGCGTACGCATCATCCGCCTGCGTCGGGGTTGCCGCACCGTGGTGCGTGCAGGGAGTTTCGGCGTCGTTGGACGGAGCGGATCAGTGGTCGGCGATCACGTTGGAGGCGACGGTGCGCGACGCGCAACCTGCGCCAACGTCATGCGGTTCTCATCGTTCAGCACGTGCGGAGCCTACCGATGAAGGTCGGGATCCTCGCCGGGGGCCTCGGCTCACGCATCTCTGAAGAAACCGTTCTCAAGCCAAAGCCGATGGTCGAGATCGGGAATCTTCCGATCCTCTGGCATATCATGCGTTACTTCGCGCATTTCGGGCACAAGCACTTCGTCGTCGCGCTTGGCTACAAGGGCGACGTGATCAAGCGCTTTGCCGCCGACGTCGCGGCGCTGTCCGGCAGCATCCGAATCGATTACGGCGCGCGGCGCGTCATCCATGATGCCGTCGGTCAGGTCGACGACTGGATCGTTGATCTCGTCGAGACCGGTCAACACACGATGACGGGTGGACGCATCAAGCGGATGCGCGAGGAGCTCGGCCCTGGCCGCTTCCTGCTGACCTACGGCGACGGGCTCGCCAACGTCGACCTGAACGCGCTGCTCGCCTTCCATGCGGGGCACGGCAAGCTGGCGACGCTGACGGCGGTGCGTCCGCCGGCACGCTTCGGCCATCTCGAAGTGGCGGAGGACGGCCGCCTGTCGGTCTTCACCGATGCCCCACAGGCGGCGGAGGGGTGGATTAACGGCGGGTTCTTCGTTCTTGAACCGCAGGTTGTGGACTATATCGACGGCGACGACATGCCGTTCGAGCGCGACCCGTTGCGGCGCCTGGCGGAGGACGGACAACTCATGGCCTTCCGACACCACGGCTTCTGGCAATGTATGGATACGCTTAGAGACAAGGTGTACCTGGAGCGCGTCTGGCAGGAAGGTTCGGCACCGTGGCAGGTCGATGGCGCGCCAGCGCGCCCCATCGGCATTGGTTTCCGCGGAACATCATGAACGGCGTGTTCGGTTCCTGGTATCGGCGCACGGACCAGCTCCGCTCGGCCCCGAACGGGCGCTCCCTCACGGCCAGCACCCGCGACCCCATGACACCATTGCTGGCGACCCTCACTGATCGACTCTCGGCTCGTGATCATCGGAGCATCCGTCGATGAAGGTCGCTATTCTTGCCGGCGGCGTCGGTTCCCGCCTGGCGGAAGAAACGGAATCCAAACCAAAGCCGATGGTCGAGATCGGTGATATGCCTATTCTTTGGCATATCATGCGATACTATAGCCATTTCGGTTATAGACATTTCATTGTCGCGCTCGGTTACAAAGGTGATGTGATCAAACGGTTCGCCTCGGACATCTTCTCGTTGTCGGGGAGCGTTCGTGTGGACTACGCCAGTCGCCAAGTCACCCGCGGCTCCGTCGACGACATGCAGGATTGGATCGTCGACCTCGTCGAAACCGGCGTAGATACCAACACCGGAGGTCGGATCAAGCGCTTGGCCGACCATGTCGGGCGCGAGCGCTTCTTCCTGACCTGGGGTGATGGTGTGTCCGACATCGATCTCGACGCCCTCCTCAGCTTCCACCGCAAGCACGGTCGGCTGGCGACGTTGACCGCCGTTCGACCGCCAGCGCGCTTCGGGCATCTCGAGCTCGACGGCGACCAGATCACCGTCTTCAACGAGAAGCCGCAGTCGAGCGAGGGTTGGATCAACGGCGCGTTCTTCGTCCTCGAGCCGGAAGTCTTCGACTACATCGATGGCGACGCGACGCAGTTCGAGCGAGAGCCGCTGCAACGCCTCGCCGCCGCGGGCGAGTTGATGGCGTACCGGCACGAGGGTTACTGGCAGTGCATGGACACGCTGCGCGACAAGAAGGCACTGGAGCAAGCCTGGGAATCGGGCGGCGCTCCCTGGAAAGTCTGGAGGTAAGCTCATGCGCGTGCTGATGACCGGCCATCGCGGCTACATTGGCACAGTGGCCGTGCCAATGTTCCGAGAACGTGGCCACGAGGTGGTCGGGCTTGACATCGACCTCTATCGCCGCTGCACCTTCGGCGCCGACGCGTTGGATGGCGTCGACGACATCGAGCAGCGGGAAGTCGACATCCGCGACGTCGAGACCGAGATGTTGGCCGGCTTCGATGCGGTCGTGCACTTCGCCGCGCTGTCGAACGATCCGCTGGGCAATCTCGACCCGGGGCTCACCGATGCCATCAACCACGCAGCGACGCTGACCCTCGCGCGCGCCGCCAAGCAGGCCGGCGTTTCCCGCTTCGTCTTCTCGTCGTCGTGCAGCAACTACGGCGCAGCTGGCGACGATCTCCTTGACGAGACCGCGGCCTTCAACCCGGTAACGCCGTACGGCCGCTCGAAAGTCGCCTCGGAGCAAGGCCTGCTCGCGCTCGCCGACGACACGTTCTCGCCGGTGCTGATGCGCAGTGCCACCGCGTACGGCCTGTCGCCGCGGCTGCGCTTCGACCTCGTGGTCAATAACCTGACGGCCTGGGCGTTCACCACCGGCGACATCCTGCTCAAGAGCGACGGCACGCCGTGGCGGCCGATCGTCCACATCGCCGATATCGCCCGCGCCTTCATCGGCGCCGTCGAGGCGCCGCGCGAGCTCGTCCACGCCGAGGCCTTCAACGTCGGCCGCACGGACGAGAACTACCAAATCATCGAGCTCGCCAGGATCGTCGAGGCGGTCGTGCCCAACACGCGGATCCGCATCAGCGACGACGCCGGACCAGACCTTCGCTGCTACCGGGTCAGCTGCGACAAGCTCGTTCGCGTGCTGCCCGACGCCCGGCCGCAATGGACCGCCCGCAAGGGCATCGAAGAACTCTACGCCGCCTATCAGCAGCACGGCCTGACGCTGGAGGCCTTCGAGGGTCCGCGCTACCAGCGTGTCGCCCACCTCAAGCAGCTTCTCGAAAACCGCTTGCTGACGCCCGATCTGCGACCGGCGGAGCTGGCCCATGCCGACTGACACGATCCGCTCGATCACCGCGTGCCGGTCGTGCGGCTGCCGGCGCTTGGTCCCCGTCTTCGACCTGGGCTTTATGCCGA
Organism: uncultured Geminicoccaceae bacterium; assembly: GCA_964445185.1. Classification (GTDB taxonomy): domain Bacteria; phylum Pseudomonadota; class Alphaproteobacteria; order Geminicoccales; family Geminicoccaceae; genus JAAAPF01. The sequence goes on along the minus strand of CAYUKE010000078.1, from coordinate 7,219 downwards.
TCACCGACCGGTTCAGCGCCTCGGCGACCGAGCCAGATCCGCTCTACCCGCTGGCCGTCGTCTGCTGTGACGACTGCGGGCTCTGCCAGCTCCAGCACACGGTTGATCCGGAGCTGATCTTCGCTGACGACTATCACTATTTCTCGTCCTACACGGACACCGTGGTGGAGAACGCAGTCGCCAACGTCGAAGCGGCATTGGCGCGGAAGCCGCTCGGCGGCGACGGGTTGGTCGTGGAGCTGGCGAGCAACGACGGCTATCTGCTCAAGCACGTCCAGGCGCGAGGCATCCCCGTCTTGGGAATCGACCCCGCGAAGAGCGTCGTCGAAGCCGCACGTGCGCAAGGCATCGACACCGTGCACGCGTTCTTCGATCGCGCGGTGGCGCAGCGCATCGTCGACGAGGGTCGTCAGGCCGACCTGATCTTCGCCAACAACGTCCTCGCCCACGTCGCCGCGCTTTCCTCCTTCGTCGAGGGCATCGAGATCCTGTTGAGGCCGTCGGGCACGGCGCTCATCGAAGTCCCCTACCTCAAGCAACTCATCGAGAAGACCGAGTTCGATACGATCTACCATGAGCATCTTTGCTACTTCTCGTTGACGGCGCTCGACCGGCTGTTCCGCGATCGCGGCCTCTTCCTGAACGACGCCGAGCCCATCGCCATCCATGGCGGCTCGATGCGCCTATTCGTCGAGAAGAGAAACGCGCGGAGCGAGCGCCTCGAGCGTTTCCTCGACGATGAGCGCGCGAGTGGCCTGCACCAACCCGCCGCCTTCACCCGCTTCGCGGACGATGTCACCAGCCTCGGCGAGCAGCTCAAGGCGCTGCTGAGCGAGCAAAAGGCGAAAGGCGCCAAGATCGCTGGCTACGGCGCGGCGGCGAAGGGCACCATCCTCCTGAACGCCTTCGGCATTGGCCCCGAGACCCTTGACTTCGTCGCCGACAAGAACCCGCACAAGCACGGCCTCTACGTGCCAGGCGTGAAGCTGCCGATCATCTCGCCGGAGGAGATCGCCGAACGGCAGCCGGACTTCCTCCTGATCCTGCCGTGGAACCACAAGGACGAGATCGTGCGCCAGCAGGCGGCATTCGCCGACCGGGGTGGCCGCTTCATCGTTCCGATCCCCGAACCTGTTGTCGTGTGAAGGGCATCGTCGGTTGGTCAACGCGGACTACGAAACAAACCCACTGGATGCGTCGGCGCATGGTGCGGGCCGGTGCCCGCTGTGCGGCAGCGAGGACCTTGAACCGTTCTACGCTGTCGGCGGCGCGCCGACGAACTGCTGTCTGATCCTCGAATCGCAGGATGCGGCGCGCAGCTTCCCCCAGGGCGACATCGACCTCGCCTTCTGCCGAACGTGTGGGTTCATCCACAACCGCGCGTTCGCACCCGCCATGACCGAGTACTCGGGCCGCTACGTGTCGACCCAGGCCTGGTCACCCACCTTCAACGCGTATCAACGCGAGCTGGCGGAACGGCTCGGCGATCATTTCGGGCTGCGCGGCGGTCGGCTGGTCGAGATCGGCTGCGGCGCCGGCGAGTTCCTGCACTTGGTCGCGGAGACGATCGACGTCGATGCCCTCGGGGTCGACCCGGCGGCGACGGCTGAGCTCGCCGGAACAACGCAACGGTCGTCGCGGGTGTCGCTGCTCCCACGCTACTTTTCGAAGACGGTCGCCGCCGAGCTCAGCGCCGACGTCTTGGTCTGCAAGATGACGCTGGAGCACATCCCGGCCGTCGACACCTTCATGGACCTGGTCGACCGCGTCGCGGCGAACCGACCCGGACTAGGTCTGTTCCTCCAGGTGCCGGACGCCGAGCGGATCCTGCGCGAGCGCGCCTTCTGGGACATCTACTACGAGCATTGCAACTACTTCACGGCAGCAAGCCTGCGGCGCCTAGTCGAGAGCCACGGCTTTGGCGATGTGGCCATCAGCTTTGAGTATGGCGAGCAGTATCTCTCGCTCTATGCCCGGCATCAGGGCAACGAGACCGACGTGGCACCCGCCGGGCCATCGACACTCGTGCCGCTCGTCGACGCGTTCCGCCTTGACGTGGCCGGCACTATCGCCGGCTGGGCGGAGGACATCGCCGCGCGCAAGCGGCGTGGCGAGACCGTGGTCCTCTGGGGCTCGGGCTCGAAAGCGGTCGCGTTCCTGGGCGTCCTGCCCAACGACGACGACATCACGGCCGTGGTCGACATCAACCCGGTGCGCCAGGGGCAATACAACGCCGGCACGGGGCACCCGATCATCGCGCCGCAGGCGCTCACCGAGCTGCGCCCCGCCTGCGTCATCATCATGAACGCGAACTACGAGACCGAGATCCGAGAGAGCCTCAATGCGCTCGGCCTTGCGCCCGAGGTCCTGGCGCTCCGCTGAGCCTGCGGCCCGGAGCGGGCACTGTCGGCTACAGGCGTTCGACCACAGCCGCGACCACGGCGTCGGCCGTGATGCCGAACGCCCGGAACAGGTCCTCCTGCGGCGCCGATGCGCCGAAGGAGCTCATGCCGATGAAGGCCCCGTCCTCGCCAACGAAGCGCTCCCAGCCGAGACCGACCGCCGCCTCGACCGCCACGCGGACCGTGCCTCGGCCGAGAACCGTCGCCCGGTAAGCCGCGTCCTGGGCGTCGAACAGCTCCCAACAGGGCACCGAAACGACGGCCGTCGGCACACCCCGCGCCTCGAGTGCGGTGCGCGCGGCGAGCGCGATCTGCACCTCGGACCCGGTGGCGAACAGGGTCGCTCTGCGGTCGCCGTTGGCGGCGGCGATGACGTAGGCGCCGCGAGCCGCAGCGTTCTCTTCGCCCGCGCTCTCGCGCACCGGCGGAAGCTTCTGGCGCGAGAGGCAAAGCGCGCTCGGTCCCGTTCGTCGCCCGAGGGCCAGCTCCCAGCACTCGGTCAGCTCGATGGGATCCGCCGGGCGAAAGACGTTGAGGTTCGGCATGGCTCGGAGGCTCGCCAGATACTCGACCGGCTGGTGGGTCGGGCCATTGCGCCCGATGCCGATGGAATCGTGGCTGAAGCCAAAGAGCACGGGCAGGCCCATCAATGCAGCCATGCGGATGGCGTGGCGCTCGTAGTCGGAGAAGACGAGGAAGGTGATACCGTAAGGAACAACGCCACCGTGCGCCGCCATGCCGTTCATCATGGCGCCCATAGCGAACTCGCGGACGCCATAGTGGAGGTAGCGGCCGCCGCGATCGGCAATAGTAAAGGGCGTTAGCCGACGCTTGTGCTTGGTCGCCGCCTCCAAATCGGGCGCACCGCTGACGAGCTCGGGGATGGCGTCGCTCAGCCGATCGAGGATCTCGCCGGACGTCTGCACCGTAGGCTGGTTCGGCCGCGTCTCCGCATAGTGCGTTTTCGCCACGGCGAGCGTGGCGCGCCAGTCGGGCGGCAGGCGACCCGACGCCAACCGCTCCAGCTCGGAACGAACATCGGCCGGGGCAGCTTCGAGCCGCGTCCGCCAGAGCAGACGCTCCGGTTCGCCGCGCTTGCCGGCAGCGCGCCAAGGCACCAGCAGGTCTTCCGGCAACTCGAATGCCGGATGCGGCCACTGCAGCTGGTCGCGGGCGGCGGCGGCATCGGCAGGCTCGAGCTTGCCTCCGTGAGCGACGCGCTGATCCTCGATCCGCGGCACGCCCCGACCGATCACCGTATGGCAGACCACGAAGGAAGGCCGCGGGTCACCCTTGGCGAGCCGGATCGCGGCGTCGATGGCGTCGGGATCATGCCCGTCGCATTCGACCACGTGCCAACCGGCGACGCGGAACCGGGCTGCCTGATCCTCGCTCACGGCCTGGGCCAGCGCACCGTCGTCGGTCATGCGGTTGCTGTCGAAGAGAAAGATCAACCGGCCGAGACGAAGGTGCCCGGCGAGCGCCACGACCTCGGCGGCGATACCCTCCATCAGACAGCCGTCGCCGACGAGCGCGTAGATGTGGTGGTCGACAAGGTCCGGGCCGAACTGGGCTCGCAGCCGCTCCTCCGCGACAGCCATGCCGACAGCGTTGGCGATCCCTTGGCCGAGCGGGCCGGTGGTCGTCTCGATGCCCGCCTCAGGATCGTATTCGGGATGGCCTGGGCAATGCGAGCCGAGTTCACGGAAGCGCTTGATCTCCTCAATGTCGATCTTAGCGAAGCCGGCGAGGTGGTTGGCGGCGTAGATCAGCATGGACCCGTGACCGTTCGATTGGACGAACCGGTCGCGGTCGGGCCAAAGCGGATCGGCGACGTCGTACTTCAAGTGGCGGGCGTACAGGGTCGTGACGATGTCGGCCCCACCCAGGGGAGCGCCGGGATGGCCCTCACCGGCACGGACGATGGCGTCGACGGCGAGCATCCGGATCGCGTCCGCCATGCGGCGAAGATCGGCCATGGAATTCCCTCCGGCTCACAGTAGCCCGTGCAGCGCATGCATGGTCGCCGTCGGCCGCCGCTCGGCCATGCGCGCGGCGATATCGGCGGGGTCGAGACGCGAGGCGAGCGCCCGCAGCTTCTCGGTGATCGCGGCGGCGTCGGTGAAGACGTCCGCTGGCGCGTGTTCCTTCGGCACGATGTCGAAGGCGATCCAGTCGTCGTAGCCAAGCCGGTCGAGCGTGTGGAACAGCTCGACGAACTCCCAGGTGTGCCACGTGCCCGGGGTGAGATCCCAGTCGCCACGGCCGTCGTTATCGTTGAGGTGAACGTAGAAGAGCCGATTGGCGCGCGCCAGGAGTGCTGCCGCCTGGGCCGGGTTCTCGTTGGCGAGGAAGCAGTGGCCGCTGTCGAGGGTGGCGCCGAGATTGCCAGCACCCACCATCGACGCGAAGGCGATCGTCTCGCCGGCGGTGCCGATCAGCGAGCGGACGCGCGGCTCGCTGATCTTGTATTCGATGCAAACACGGACGTCGGGGTCGTGCGCGCAGATCTGTGCGAAGGCCTCGACGGCGTAATCGAGCGCGGCGATCGGATCGAGCTCGAACGGATAGTCGAAGCCGTCGTTGAGTGGGCAATTGTGGAGCCGCTTGCAGCCCAGCTCGCCAGCAACATCAATGGCCCGCTTGCAGTCGTCGACCGCTGCCTGTCGCTCGCGCGGATCCGCCGCGGTCCATGCGCCGCGGAGCCAGCGGTCGTTGCGCACGGACGCGAAGTTCACGGCAGAGACGGCAAGGTCGTTGCGCGCGAGCGCTGCCCGCAGCCGCGGGACGTCAGCGAAATCTGCCGGGTAGCGCAGCTCGACGGCGCCGATGCCCGCGGCTTTGCCGGCACGGTCGAGCGCCGTGTCGAGGTCCGCCGGGTCCTGATAGACAAGGAACCGGTTCTTGGTTTGGCCGAGGAAGAGGGTGATGATCGAGAGCTTGAGCATGCGCGGTCCCTGTCCGATCAGAAGTCGCCGGAGACGACGTTCCTAGGGTTTCCGGCGACGAACGCTTCGATGAGCTGGACGAGCTGGTCGGCGAGCACCTGCTGCGCCTCAAGGCTCGCCCACGCCACGTGCGGCGTGACGATGACGTCCGGCCGGTTGGCGAGACGCATGAGGACACTGTCCGGTTCGGGCGGCTCCGGCAGGGTGACGTCGAGCCCGGCACCGCTCACCAGCCCCCGGTCGAGCGCCTCCTCGAGGTCCGCCTCGACGATCAACGGGCCACGGGCAGTATTAAGCACCAGGGGCTGCCGCGCCATGCGCTCGAATTCGGCCTTCGCGAGAAGTCCTTCGGTCGCGGTCGTCAGCGGACAGTGGGGGGTGATCACGTCGCTGGTGGCCAGGACCTCGTCCCAGGGCGTGTACAGTGGCCCGAGACCGCTTCGGCCCTTGTGCGCGGCGAACAGCACTCTCATCCCGAACGCACGAGCGCGGGCGGCCACCTCCTGGCCGATCGCACCCTCGCCGATGATCCCGAGCGTGGCCCCTGCTAGGTCGCGGATCGAATGGTCGTGGAAACAGAACTGACCGCTCGCCTGCCAGCGCCCGGCACGAACATCGTCCCGATAACGCGTCACGTTGCGTCTCAGCGCGAGCATCAGCGCGAACACGTGCTCGGGCACCGTCACGCCGGCATAGCCGCGGATGTTGACGACGGCGACGCCGGCCGCGCGGCAGGCTGCCTTGTCGATGCAATCCGTACCGGTGGCGGCGACCGCGATGAGGCGCAGTCGCGGGAGGGCGGCGAGCGCCGCGGCGTCGATGCGGACCTTGTTGACGATGGCGATGTCGGCTTCGCGCAGCCGGTCCACGACCTCGTCCGGGCCCGTCGCCGGATAGTCGATCCAACGATGGGGAAACGCCGGCGGGCGAACGCAAACGTCGCCGGCCAGCGTGGCGGCATCGAGAAAGACGATGGAACGCTCGACCATCGCGCGGCGCCTCCCAGTCGCCGATCCGTTCTGCCTAGCTTAATGTATACGTTATCTCAAGCAATACGACCTCTGCCATAGGTCAGATCGAGCGCAGACGGTGCCGGTCGAGCAGCGCGATCAGCAGCGCACCACTACGCGCCCGGTGGTCGTGGTGGAGTTCGCGGGCCAGGTTGGCGTTGCCGTCGCGGATCGCGCGAACCAGCGCCGCATGATCGGCGTTCGAACGGATCGGGGGCTCGCGCAGGCTGAGCGTGGTCATCCGCGCGCGGTGCGACTGCTCCCAATGGGCGTTGACCGCGGCGGCCAGGCGTCGATTGTCCGTCAGCGCAACCAGCGTCAGGTGAAAGCGCTCGTCGGCAGCGGCCCAGGCCTCGCGGTCGTCGCGTTCGAGCGCCGCCTCCATCGCGTGGACACCCGCGTCGAGAGCCGCGAGCCGCGCGTCGACACCGCCACGCCCCGCGACCAGATAGGCCGCTTCCGCCTCAAGCGCTGTCAACACCTCGTAGATCTCGCGCATGTCGTCGGGCGAGATCGGCACGACCCGCATGCCATGCCGAGGGCGAACCTCGACGAGGCCCTCGTTCGCCATACGCACCATGGCCTCACGCACCGGCGTCCGGCTCATACCCAACAGAGCGGCCACCTCCGATTCCAGCATCTGGGTGCCGGCGGGCAGCGCGTTGTCGAGCACGCGTCGCTTCAGGGCCCGGTAGGCGCGCTCGGTCTGGGTGAGCTTCTTGGGATCCGTGCCGGGCTCCTCGGCCTCACGCAACAGGCGGTCCGCGCCGAGCCGGCTCATGTCCCGACCCCTTGCCCAGCGTTCGGCCAACCCGGCCGACCGCCTCCCTCCTTCCTCGGCGCGACGCGTGCTCGAGCC
>CAYUKE010000077.1:0-11032 GCA_964445185.1 uncultured Geminicoccaceae bacterium | reverse complement strand
ACGTGCCCTCGTAGACCGTGTAGGCTCGGAACATCGGGAAGACGTAGTCGCGCACGAACTCCTCCCGCAGATCCTCGATATAGATTTCCTTGACGCCCAGCATCTCAGCCTTGGCCCGCGCCGGTGCGAGCTCCTCGCCTTGGCCGAGGTCGGCGGTGAAGGTGACGATCTCGCAGCCGTAGCGGTCCTGGAGCCAGCGGAGGATGACCGAGGTGTCGAGGCCGCCGGAGTAGGCGAGAACGATTTTCTTGGGTGCGTCTTCGGTCACGGCGGCGACCTCCTGTCAGCTGAACGACGTGAGCGCCAGCGTAGACGCTCGCGCCGACTGGGCAAACGGCTCCGCGGCGCCGGATCAGAAGCCGATGCCGACGCCGAAGGAGATACCGGTGACGCTCTCGCCGGCGATGCCGGTCACCCGAAAGCGGGCCCGCTGGACGGCGGCGTCTGCCTCGCGCAGATCGAGTTCAAGCCCACCACCGTACTCGGCGAACCAGGAGAAGCCGAGGGCATCCTGCTGGTCGCCGAGAAAGGCGTTGGCGCCGAGTAGGCCGGTGAGCAGGAGCGGGTAGCTGCCGACGCGGATGCCGGTGTCGTACTTGTACGCGGCGTTGGCGTTGATCGTCTGGTTGCTGGTGTCGGCCGAGAGCCGGTCATCCGCTGCCCAGATCGTGCTCAAGTAGATCTGCGATAGCTTCAAGCGGAGGTCGATCAGGTCGTCGCCGAGCGGTTGCTCGTGGTCGATGCTGAGGCCAAAGCCGGTCGCGGCCGACCACTGGCGTAGATCGAGGTCGATCTCGTTCGGCGCGCCCTGGAGCGCTTCCGGGAGGCCGAAATCGTCGGCGACGTAGCCGACACCGAGGATCAGCAGCGGGCGAACGTGCGTGAAGCGGCCGACGGCGAAGTCCGGGCCGACGAAGCCGAAGGCTCCGATGGCGTCGAAGTTGATATCCTGGGCGACCGTGTCGCCGAGGCTGAAATCCGCCGTGGCCCGGGCGAAGCCGACATTTCCCTCAAGGTAGAGCGTCCCGTTGCGGAACGGGATCGAGATGTCGTTGCCCAGACGCAGCGTGTCGATCCGGCTGAACGACAGCTCGTCGCTATCGACCGGTTCTAGCCGACTGGCCGTGATGTCGGGCGTGGCTGCGAGCCCGACGATGCTGAGGAGCTGCGCCCCGGCCTCGTTCGGCGCGTCGGTGTTGCGGACTTCTTGCGCTGGCGCGTCGGTCGCCGCGAGCATCGCCGCGGCGACCGTCAGGCGATGCCGGTTGCTCACGTATCCGGATCAGGGAGCGGCATCGGTTCCGGCTCCACGTCTGCCCGGGCCGCCGCCGCTGGCGCGGCGTCGGGCGGCGCCTTGGCGACGCCGACCATTGCCGGGCGCAGCAGGCGGTCGGCAATGACGTAGCCCGCCGTCATCACCTCGGCGACGGTACCTGGCGGATGCGCCGCCGTCGACACCTCGAACATCGCCTGGTGGCGCTGCGGGTCGAGCTTCTCACCCTTCTCGGGGGTCACGCGCTGAATGCGGTGCTTCTCGAACACGGCGAGCAGCGTGCGCTCTGTCATCTCGACGCCGACCGCGAGGTTGTTCGCCCACCCGTCGGTCTCCTTGACCTCCGGCGGGATGCTGGTGATCGCCCGGGCGAGATTGTCGGACACCTCCAACAGGTCGCGGGCGAACCCGGTGACCGCATAGCGGCGGGCATCCTCGACCTCGCGCGCGGTGCGCTTGCGCAGGTTCTCCATGTCGGCGTGGGCGCGGAGTAGCGCGTCCTTGGCTTCGGCGAGTTCCGCCGCCAGCGGCTCCGGCGTTCCGTCATCGGCGGCGAGGGGATCGGTCTCGGGCGCCGCGGCATCCGGCGGCGTCGCGGCTGCGGGCTCCGGGCTTTCGGGCTTATCAGTCATGGTCGTCCTTGGCTGGGCTTGGTGACAGGAGACGGCCGACGACGCGGGCAGTGTAGTCGACCATCGGAATGATCCGCGCGTAGTTCATATACAGCGGACCGATCACGCCAAGGGCGCCCAGGACCTTCGGGGGGCGGTTCCCGTCGCTGCTTTGGGCACCGTAGGGCGCCACCACGAGCGAGCAGCCGCTGAGCCCGAACAGTTCGGTCTCCGCGCCGATAAAGAGTTGCACGCCGTCGCTCTCAGCCGTGCAGTCGATCAGCTTCAGCAGGTTCTTCTTGGTCTCGACCGCCTCGAACAGAGCGCGGATGCGCTCGAGGTCCACCAGGCTGGTCACGTCGCCCAAGAGCTGTGCCTGGCCCTTGACGATGAGGACGCCGCCGTCGCTGCCGCCGTCGCTCCAGATCGCGAGCCCGGCCTCGACAACCTTCCGGGCGAGGTCGTCGAGCTGCGATCGTTGGGTCTCCAGCTCCTCCGCGATCAGCTCGCGGGCCTCGACGAAGTTGCGTCCGTTCAGCCTTGCGGTCAGGTAGTTGCCGGCGGCGATGAGGCCGCCCGTGCTCATTCCCAGCGGTACTTGGATGATCCGGTTCTCGACGAGGCCGCCCTCGTGCACGACGACGACGAGGACCCGGCCGGGGCCGAGCGGGACGAACTCGACGTGCTTGAACGGCCCCTCGGAGGTCGGGGCGATTACGATACCGGCGTGCCGGCTCAACCCTGAGAGGGTGTCGGAGGCGTCGGCAAGCAGGGCCTCGACGCTTTGGCCGCTGCCGACGCATCGGGTCGCGATGTCGGCCTTCTCGTCCTCGGTCAGATTGCCGACCTCGAGCAGGCCGTCGACATAGAGCCGAAGCCCGGCGTCGGTCGGCAGGCGACCGGCCGAGGTGTGCGGCGCGTAGAGCAGGCCGGCGTCTTCGAGATCGGCCATCACGTTGCGGATGGTCGCTGCCGACACCGGCTGCTCCAGCCGGCGGGCGATCGTCCGCGAGCCAACCGGCTCGCCCGACACGACGTAGGCGTCGACGATGTGGCGGAACACCTCGCGCGAGCGCTGGTTCAGCTCATGGATCATCGAAGGTGGGTCATGCCGAAACCCGGTCACGGCTTCGACATTTGGGCGAGCCACGCGCGCGCGTCAACGTCAGTAGCGGCGGCTGCTCACTCGCGCTGCCGGCGACTGCGCGGTCGCGCCAACGCGAACCGCTTCGGACCGCCCCGCTGCTCCGCCTCGGCGGCGCCGTTCGGCCGCGGCTCGGCGACACGAACCGCGATTGGCCGGCCGCCAAGCTCGGCGCCATTCAACGCCTCGGCAGCCTGCACACATTCCTCTTCGGTCTCCATCATGACGAAGCCGAAGCCACGTGAGCGACCAGTCTCGCGATCGTAAATAATCTTAATCTCCTCGACGAGCCCGTGCTGCCCGAACAACTCGCGCAGGCTCTCCTCTCCGGTCGAATACGGGAAGTTGGCGACGAACAGCTTCCTGCTCATGACGATGCGCCCCGAACGAAGACACCACCCCCTTCGGTGTCAGGAAGACCGATATACTACGTTTCCGTACGGTTGACGAGCACCAGACTTGGGCGACCTAGACGAGGGTAGGGGGGGCCTCATCGGTGCCCGTTTCTTCGGGCTGTTCGCTCTCCTCGCTCGCCTTCTCCATTTGCTGCAATGCAGTCGTCTGCGCAATCATGGTGCCGACCGGCGTGGCGCGCGCAATGGCCACCGTCGGTCCTTGCTCGTCGAGTGGCACCGCCGGTCGGCGGAAGGTGCGGTAGACGCCAAACGTGGCGAGCAGACCCAGGACGGCGGCTAGGTAGATGGGAAAGCCGCCCGGGCCGAAACCGGTCATCACGATGCTCGCGGCGAACGGACCGAGCGCGGCGCCGATACCGTTGACCATCATCAACCCGCCGGCGGCGGCGACCATCGCGTTCTGGTCGAGATAGTCGTTGGTGTGCGCGACGCTCACGGAATACAGCGGGAAGGCGAACAGGCACGCGGCGACGAGCAGGCTCAAACCGAGCAGGCCGCCGGTTAGGCCGGCGGCGAGCGCCAGGCCGGCGCCGGCGGCGGCGCTCGCGATCAGAACGAGGCGGCGATCGAACCGGTCGGCTAGATAGCCGATCGGAAAATGACAGAGCATGCAGGCGACGAGCACGGCGAACATAAACTCGGCCACCTCGGCGACGCGCAAGCCGGACTGTGTCGCAAAGACAGCGCCCATCCCGAAGACGGCACCAATGGCGGCGCCGCTGATGAACGAGCCGGCTACGCCAAGCGGCGAGGTCCGGAGCAGACCGCCGATGTCCGGGCGGCCGCCGGGAAGGACGCTCGGCACAGGCCCTGTCGTCAGCAGCATCGGCACCACCGCCACCGAGAGCAGCACCGAAACCAGCATGAACAGGACGAAGCCGCCTGGGTCCGCGACGTTCAACAACAGCTGCCCAAGCCCGCCGCCGCCGAAGGTCACGACCATGTAGAGGCTCATGACCTGGCCACGGTGTTGGTTGGCGGCCTGGCTGTTCAGCCAGCTCTCGGCAACGATGTAGAGCGCCGCGAAGCTGAAACCGGCAAGGGTGCGGACGGTGATCCAGAGGATCGGCTCGGGGAAAATCGCGTGCAGCAGGACGGCGGCCGAGGCGATTGCGGCGAACGCAGCGAAGACGCGAACGTGGCCCACTTGACCGATCAGTCGAGGGGCAATCACGCTGCCGGCGAGCAGGCCGAGATAGAACGCCGACATGACAAGCCCGGTGACGGCGGTCGGGAAGCCCTCGAGGTTGGCGCGGACGCCGAGCAGGGTGCCTTGCAGCCCGTTGCCGAGCATCAGCAGGGCGATGCCGAGGAAAAGCGGCCAACTCCCGCGCACGACCTCGTACATCACGGTTCCTTCGGCGCGCCGGTGACGCCGCCCTACACGTTGAGCAGCAGGTGCTCGCGCTCCCAGCTCGAGATCACCGTTTGGTAGGCTTCGTGCTCCGCCTCGCGGACCGCGAGCAGGACCTCGACGAAGCGGTCACCGAGGACCTCCTTCAGCGGGCGGCAGGCGTTGAGTTTGGCGAGCCCGTCCGGGAGCTGGCGCGGCAGGGTCTGGGCGCGCCGGTAGGCGCTGCCCTCGAGCGGCTCCGTCGGCTCCAGCCCGTCGACCATGCCGACATAGCCGCAGGCGAGGGACGCAGCCATCGCCAGATAGGGGTTGGCGTCCGCGCCAGCGACGCGGTTCTCGAGGCGGCGATTGGTCCGGCCGCTCTCCGGCACGCGGAGCCCAACGGTGCGGTTTTCCCAACCCCAATGCGTGTTGATCGGGGCGTCTGAGTGTCGGCGGAGCCGGCGGTATGAGTTCACGTTGGGGGCCAGCAGAGGCATGGACGCCGGCAGATAGCGCTGCAGACCGGCAAGGTGGGCGAGGAAAAGCGGCGTGTGCTCGCCCTCGGCGTCGGCGAAGAGGTTCTCGCCGCTCGCCATGTCGCGCACGCTTTGGTGCAGGTGCATGGCGCTGCCGGGCTCGCTCTCCATCGGCTTCGCCATGAAGGTCGCGTAGATGCCATGCTTAAGCGCCGCTTGGCGCAGCGTCCGCTTGAACAGGAACGCCTGGTCGGCGAGGTCCAACGGGTCGCCGTGGTTGAAGTTGATCTCCATCTGCGCGACGCCCTGCTCGTGGGTCAGGGTGTCGACGTCGATCGCCTGGGCCTCGCACCAGTCGTAGACGTCCTCGAAGACAGGATCGAACTCGTTGGTCGCCTCGATGCCGTAGGCTTGGCGCCCAGTCTGCGCCCGTTTGGTTCGACCGACCGGCGCCTGCAGCGGGTAGTCCGGATCGTCGTTGATCTGGGTGAGGTAGAACTCGAGCTCGGGCGCCACCACCGGCTGCCAGCCGCGGGCGGCGTAGGCATCGACGACGCGCCGCAGCACCTGCCGCGGCGCGATCTCGCTGCGGTTGCCCTGATGGTCCGTCACGTCGCAGATCACCTGCGCCGTCGGTTCGTCGTACCAGGGAACGAGCCGCATCGACCGCGGATCGGGTACCATCCGCAGGTCGCGGCTGACCGGGTCGACGATTGACCAGACGTTCTCCGGATAGTCGCCGGTGACGGTCTGCACGAGGACGCTCTCGGGCAGGCGCAGCGAGCCGTCGCTTGCACCTCCGAGGAACTTGTCGGCGGGGAGGATCTTGCCGCGGGCAATCCCGGCGATGTCGGAGAGCAGACATTCGATCTCAGTGACCCGACGCTCGCGGATCCACGCCTCAAGCGACATCGATGGCGTGCCTCCGCCGCGCGCGTGCACGACAGGCGTCGCCGAAGGCGCGAAAGAGCCGCGTCGATACGCGGTTCTCAAGTGGTCTGTACTCGGGATGCCATTGCACGCCGAGAGCGAATGCCGGCGCGTTCGCGGCGCGTATCGCCTCGACCGTGCCGTCGTCCGCCACGGCCTCGACGACAAGGCCATCGGCGACCCGGTTGATGCCCTGCCCGTGCAGCGAGTTGACCTCGACCGTGGTGGCACCCAGCAGCGTGGCGAGATAGCCGCCCGGGACGAGGTCGACCCGGTGCCGCGGTCCGTAGCGCTCCGTCGCCGGGAGGCTCTTGTCGGAGCGGTGGTCGAAGCGCGCCTCGACGGTGTGCAACTGCTGGTGGAGCGAGCCGCCTAGCGCCACATTGATCTCTTGGACGCCGCGGCAGAGCCCCAACAGGGGGACGCCGGTCGTGATCGCGCGGGTCACCAGCGGTAACGTCGTCGCGTCGCGGGCCGGGTCTGTCACGTTACCCGCGGGCTCGGCGCCGCCGCTGTAGTGCCGCGGCTCGATGTTGGAAGGACTGCCGGTCAACAGCACGCCATCGATCGTCGCGAGCAGCGTGTCGAGATCGCTGGCGGAGCCAAGGGCCGGCACGAGGACGGCGAAGGCACCGGCTGCGTCGTGGACGGCGGTGACGTACTTCTCGCCGGTGCTATGCACCGCGAACCCGTCTGCCATGCGGCGGCAGCAGGTGATGCCGACGACCGGTCTGGGACCGGCGGAGGGGCCGTCCAATCTGTCCATCACCGGCTCCTTGAGCGGCACCCGCGGGCGCGAGTCAAGCAGCGCCGGTCAGCCCCGTCGCGAAACGGACCCGCACAAGGGCGGGTCCGTCGTGCTGAGCTGCCAGCGGCCCGCTGCCCAGGGCCGCTGGCGTCGTGTCCAGCCGGTCGTCGGTTACGCGGCGGCCGTCGCGTCGCCGGCGCTAGTCGTCGCGCCGACCGGCGCAGCCTTCCCGTTGCTCACCGCGCTCTTGCGCGGCTGGATCGCCTCGGGGACGTTGCGGACCAGCGCAATCACCAGCATGCCGTGCTCGAGCTTGGCGCTGGTGACCTCGACGTGGTCAGCGAGCTGATAGCGATGCTCGAATGCGCGCTGCGCGATGCCGCGGTGAAGGTACTCAATGCCCTCCTCGGCGCGCTTTCCGGCCTGGCCACGAACGATCAGGACGTTCTGGTGCTGGGTGACGTCGACGTCAGCCTCGCCGAACCCGGCAACCGCAATCTCGACGCGATAGGAGTCGGGGGCGGTCTTCAGGATGTTATAGGGCGGGTAGGAAGCCTGGCCGCCGTCGCGGAAAGCGGAGTCGAACAGCTTGTCGAGCGCATCGTAGCCAACGCTCGAACGAAACAGGGGGGATAGGTCAAGGGTACGCATGGGTCAGTTCTCCAACTGAGCAACCAACATGTGTGAACCCGGTTGGCGTTCACGATTGGGTATGTGGGAACGCGCGCGCGCCGTTCAAGCACCGGCGCTGCGAGTCTCGTTGGCGGCGTCGGGCGGCGCGAAGCGCGACGCCGTGGGCGTCGTCTCGGCATCGAGCCCGAACGGAGCGGCGACGTGCAGGGTGCGCTGCGGAAACGGCATGGCGATCCCGAGCGCATCGAAACGCTTCTTGAGGCGCCGGTTGTACTCGCGGCCGACTGTCCACTGCTGCAGCGGCCGGGTCTTGATCCGCGCCTTGATCACGACGGCGCTCTCCTGGAAAGCGTCGACGCCGGCGACCTCCAGCGGCTCGAGGATCAGGCGCCTGAAGCCGACGTCGTGTCGCAGCGCATCGCCGACCTCCGCCATCACCGCCATCGCGCGATCGACGTCCTCGTCGCGCGCGACGCGGATGTCGAACACGTAGTAGGAGAAATCCTTGGTCAGGTTGGAAACCGTGGTGATCGTGCTGAATGGGATGGTGTGCATCTGGCCGTCGTAGCCGCGCAGTTGCACGGTCCGCATGGTGATCGCCTCCACCACGCCGACCTTGCCCCCGAGATCGGCGACATCGCCCACGGAAATCGTGTCCTCAAGCAGGATGAAGAAGCCGGTGATGATGTCGCGGACGAGCTGTTGCGAGCCGAAGCCGCCGGCAAGCCCGATCACGCCGGCGCCGGCGAGTAGCGGCGCCAGATTCACGCCGAGTTCGCTGAGCACGAGCATCCCGGTCAAGGTCCAGATGACGACAAAGGCGACGTTCCGGCCGATCGCCAGCAGCGTCCGCGAACGGCTCGAACGAACCAGTCGGCCGAGCCGGTCGGTTTCCTCCGCCGCGCTCATCATGACCGAGCTGACGAGCTTCCAGACTGCGTAGGCGAGGCCGAAGGCGATCGCCGATGTGGCGAGCGCGGTCCGCACGCTTTCGCCGTCCTCGCTCGCCAGCCAGCCGACAACGTCGACACTCCAGGCCTGCAGGATAAGGACGCCGGCAACGACCGTGACGCCGAGGCGAAAGGCAACGGTTAGCGGCGCAGCGACAATCGGTCGTGTGTCCTCCGCGTCCTCGCCGTCCTCGCTTGACGGAGCCGAATCCTGGGTGCGTTCCGTCAGCCAGACATCGATCAAGCGGACCACGAAGAGCACGAGAAGCGTTCCGCCCACAGCTCGGGCCAAGAAGACTGGACCGCCTGCGACACCGAGAGCCCACGACGCGTAGAGCGTCAGCCCGGCGAGGATCGCCGCAACGTGCCAGACCCTTGCTAGTCGGGACCACGGCAGGAAGCGGCCGACGACTCCCAGATGGGTTTCGTCGCCCAGCGCGCGCAGGCCGTCCGCGCCGTGTCCGCGGAACCGCAAGATGAGGCGGATAAACAGTACGCAGGCCGCGACAAACAGCAGATGCTCGAAGAAGGCATGGAGCGTCCAGGGGAGGCCCAGCGCGCGTGCTGCCTGCAGCCCGAAATAGCCGTAACCGGCGATCCAGAGGATGACGATGATCGAGTGCTGGAGGCGGCGACCGGTCGGCTGATCGAGGTGGAAAACCCGCATGTGCGGATTGTCGACGTTGAGGAAAGCTCGGAGTAGCGCTCCGAGGGCGGTGACGAAGGCCAGGCCCTCAACAAGCGAGCGCGTGACGGCGCCTGTGTTTCCGCGCAGGTCGAGCGACCAGGCAGTGAGCGCGGCTGCCGCGGTGGCCGCGAGGATCGGAACGCAGCGCACGATAGCGTGGGCGATGACGGCAATAGCGAAATGCAGTGGCGTCGGCGGGGCGTAGCAGATGAACGGCGCGCGCGCGCTCGCGAGCCCGCGATAGAGGCCTAATCCGACCGCAAGCCCAACGCCGATGACGATGCCGATCTGCGTGAGGCTCCGCAGCCAGAACGCGCGGCTGCTGTCGTGGCGCACCTGTCGGCTCAGCCAGTCTAAGAAGTAGGCGAACTGATTCGGCGCGCCGGCAATCGCACGAATGGTGGCCTCGACGTCAGCAGCCCGGCGCTCGATCTCGTCGTGCAGCCAGCTCACCGGTTGGGCGACTAAGCCTTCTTCGGGCGTAGGCTCCTCCGTGACTCGCGCGATGGCACGGAGTGTTTGCAGCAAGCGCTCGCGGCCTGCCTCGTCTTCCAGCATCTCGATCGCGGCCCGAGCCGCCTCGGCGTCCGGCGAGGTGCTGTTCGACGCGTCGGTCGCGCGTTCGGCCGCGATGGTGTCGCTGGTGACGGCTTCCGGCTCGCCAGCGGCACCAGGGCCAGTGTCGCCTCGCGGCGCGGCGCTTTGCGTCGTTGGCGTGGCGGGCGCTACGCGCTCCTGGGCGCCGGCAGCCGACGCCATGAGCACGACCGAAATGGCGGCGAGGACGATCGCGACCGCCGCGACCGGACGAACGCGGCTCCGTTTCAACGCGCGCCCGCGCTGCCGGCGGTCGCTGCTGCTGCCGGGGACATCAGGCCAGCCGGCCGTGGCACTGCTTGTACTTCTTGCCTGAGCCGCAGGGGCAGGGTGCGTTGCGCGCGACCTTGCCCCAGGTTTCGGGGCGCGCGGCATCGCCAGTGTTCGGCCCGTCCGCCGTGGCGAGCGCCGGCTCCGCTTGCGCTGGGGCCTCGACCGGCGGCGGCTCGGGCTGACGGATCTCCATGTGGGCGAGAACCTGCGTGATTGTGGAGCGCAGGTTGGCCAGCATGCTCTCGAAGAGATCGAAGGCTTCGCGCTTGTATTCGTTCAGCGGATCGCGCTGCCCGAAACCGCGGAGGTGGATGCCCTGGCGCAGATAGTCGAGCTGGAGGAGGTGCTCCTTCCAGAGATGATCGAGGATCTGCAAGAGCAGGCTCTTCTCGGCGTCGCGCATCACCTGTGGTCCGAAGGTGACGGCGCGCTGCGCCATATGGCGGTCGGCGGCGTCGCTCAGTCGCTCACGGATCTCGGCCTCGGCAATGCCCTCCTCGGCGGCCCAGTCGCGGATTGGCGCATCCACGCCGAGCACGCGCTTGCTCTCCTCAAGGAGGGTCTCGACCTCCCATTCCTCGGCGTAGGCCTTCTCGGGAATGCAGCGGTGGACGAGGTCCTCGATCACCTGGTTGCGCATGTCGACGATGGTGTCGTGCACATCGGTCGCGTCGAGCAGTTCGAGCCGCTGCTCGTAAACCACCTTGCGCTGATCATTCATCACGTCGTCGAAGCGCAGGAGGTTCTTGCGGATCTCGAAGTTGCGCGCCTCGACCTTCTTCTGTGCCCGCTCCAGGGCCTTGTTGATCCAGGGGTGGATGATCGCCTCGCCTTCCTGAAGGCCAAGCCGGCGCAACAGGCCGTCCATCCGATCCGAGCCGAAGATGCGCATCAGGTCGTCGTCGAGAGCCAGGAAGAATTTGGAGCGGCCCGGATCGCCCTGCCGACCGGAGCGGC
>CAYUKE010000076.1:0-11070 GCA_964445185.1 uncultured Geminicoccaceae bacterium | reverse complement strand
CATAGGTGTAGCCCATGCCGAGCGTGCCAAGCTCCGCAGTGCGGTCGGCGAGGACCTCGTAGAGCTGCGCCGACATCATCAGCGCAGCGATCGGTAGATAGGCGGAGGAGAGCTGCTTGGCGCACGTGACAAGGTCGGGGCGGATGCCGTAGCTCTCCGAGCCCCACATGTTGCCGGTCCGCCCGAAGCCGCAGATGACCTCGTCGGCGACGAACAGCACGTCGTGCTTGGCGAGGACCTCCTGGATCTGGTCGAAATAACCGGCCGGTGGAACGACGACGCCGCCCGCGCCCATCACCGGTTCGGCGAAGAAAGCGGCGACGCGGTCGGCGCCTTCGGTCTCGCTCAGCTCGTCGACTTCGCGGGCGAGGCGGGCAGCGAAGGCGGCTTCGCTCTCGCCCGCGAGGCCGTTGCGATAGTGGGACGGCGTCGTCACTTGCCGGAACCGGTCGGCCATCGGCAGATCGAAGCCAAGCTTGGCGTAGGGCAGGTCGGTGACGTGACCAGCCGTGAGCGTGATGCCGTGATAGGCCCGCTTGCGGCTGATGATCAGCTTCTTGTCAGGCTTCCCGCGGGCGTTCTGATAGTACCAGATAAGCTTGATTGCGGTGTCGATCGCCTCGGAGCCGGAGTTGACGAAGAAGACTTTCGCCATGTCGCCGGGGGCCAGCGCAATCAGCTTCTCGGCGAGATCGATCGCCGGCATGGTCGAGCGATGGGCGAACAGATGCATGTAGGGCATCGCCGCCATCTGCTTGTGCGCCGCCTCGACCAATCGGCGTTCGCTGAACCCGAGCCCTGCGCACCAGAGACCGGACATGCCTTCGATGTAGCGGCGGCCGTCGTCGTCGGTGACCCAGATCCGGTCGCCGCCGGTGATGACCAGCGGTCCCTTCGCCTCGTGTGCCCGCAGGTCCGTGTACGGGTGGACGACGTGGGCAATGTCGCGGCCAGCGGCGGAGTTCGGGCTGTGGGCCATAGAGCCTCCTGGGGCGGTTTGCTGAGGCCATCCGGGACTTTCCCCGATGCGGCCTTGACCTTATCCAGTGCGGCGACCCCCGCCTAGGCATCGCCGCGCCGCGGGTTCACCGGAAGGTTGAGGAGGCCATGGTCGAGCAGCGCTATCAGGATCTGCTGCGCGCGGGCACGATCGAGGCCGACCCCGACCAGGGTCGTGCGGTCGCTGAACTTGCCCGCTTGGCGCGGGAGCTCGAAGGCTATGCGCCCAAGGGCGGCGGGCGGCGCGACGGGCTCGGGCGCGCCAAGCCGGCGCCCGCGCGGCCGTCGGGCGTCTATCTCCACGGCGGCGTCGGCCGCGGCAAGTCGATGCTGATGGACCTCTTCTTCGCGAGTGTCCCGGTCGAGCGGAAGCGCCGCGCCCACTTCCACGAGTTCATGCTCGACGTGCACGCGCGCCTGCACGACCGGCGCCAGAGCCATCCGAAGGAGGGCGAGCCGATCCTGCCGCTCGCGGACGCGCTCGCGGCTGACGCGTGGCTGCTGTGCTTTGACGAGTTCCACGTCACCAACATCGCCGATGCGATGATCCTCGGCCGGCTGTTCGATGCGCTTCACGAACGCGGTGTGATCGTCGTCGCCACCTCCAACTTCGCGCCCGACAGGCTGTACGAGGGCGGCCTGCAACGATCGTTGTTCGTGCCATTCATCGAGCGGCTGAAGGAGCGTGTGGTCGTCCTCGGTCTTGAGGGGCAGCGGGACTATCGGCTCGACCGGCTTAAGGATGTGGCCGTCTACTACCACCCACTCGGACCGGCTGCCGACGCCGCGCTGGAGGATGTCTTCCATCGGATGAGCGACGGTGCGGACGGCGCACCCGACGTGATTCAGGTCGGAGCGCGGGAGCTAGCGGTGCCGCGGGCAGCGCACGGGGTCGCCTGGTTCCATTTCGACGATCTCTGCGAGCGCCCGCTCGGCGCTGCGGACTACCTCGCCCTCGCCGAGCACTACGATACCGTCCTCGTCGATGGCGTGCCGCTCCTGACGCCCGACAAGCGCAACGAGGCGCGCCGGTTCATGACGCTGGTCGACGCGCTTTACGAGCGTGGCCTCTACCTCGTCTGCTCCGCCGCGGCGGCACCCGAGGCGCTCTACCCCGAAGGCGACGGCGCCGTCGAGTTTCAGCGCACGGTGAGCCGGCTCAACGAGATGCAGTCCGCTGGCTACCTGGCGGCCGCCCGCGCGCGCGCCGCGCAGCCGCGCCCCGTCGCTGCCTTTGCGCTGACGAGCGACCTCTAGCTGTAACGGTCACGAGCGCGTCGCCGCGGGTCGCGTGCTTCACAGCCTTCCGACTTCTGTGGTAGCTCTCTTTCAACGAAGGATGAATGGGCAATGCCGTTGACCACGGTCGCGAGCACGCATGGCCGCATTCTCCTCGTCATCGGCGGGGGAATAGCGGCCTACAAGGTTCTCGAGCTCATCCGCCGGCTGCGCGACGAGGGGCTCGGCGTGCGCGCGATTCTGACCCGCGCCGGTGCCGAGTTCGTGACGCCGTTGTCGGTTGCCAGCCTCAGCGGCGACAAAGTCTACGACGAGCTCTTCTCCCTCACCGACGAGGCCGAGATGGGCCACATCCGCCTCTCGCGCGAGGCCGACCTCGTGGTGGTGGCTCCGGCGACCGCTGACCTGATGGCGAAGATGGCGAACGGCCACGCCAACGACCTGGCCTCGACCGCGCTGCTCGCGACCGACAAGCCCGTGCTGATCGCGCCGGCGATGAACCCGATGATGTGGGCGCACCCAGCAACTATACGTAACGTGGCGCAGCTTCGCGCCGATGGGGTCACGATCATCGGCCCCGACAGTGGCGACATGGCCTGCGGCGAGGAGGGTGCCGGCCGCATGGTCGAGCCGGCCGTCCTCCGCGATGCCATTTTGGCTCGACTGCGGCCGGCGGGGCTTCTCGCCGGCCGGCACGCCATCGTCACCAGCGGCCCGACGCACGAGCCGATCGACCCGGTGCGCTACATCGCCAACCGCTCGTCGGGGAAGCAGGGGCACGCGATCGCCGCGGCGCTCGTCGCGGCCGGCTGCAGCGTCACCTTGGTCGCCGGGCCATCGAGCGCACCGCCGCCGCCGGGCGCGAAGGTCGTCAACGTGGAGACGGCTCGCGAAATGGCCGATGCGGTGACCAGGGCATTGCCCGCAGACATCGCCATTTGCGCCGCCGCTGTCGCCGATTGGCGTCCGGCGGAGGCGGCCGCGCAAAAACTCAAGAAGGAGGCCGGCACCAGCGCGCCGTTGATCGCGATGACGCCGAACCCCGACATCCTGAAAGCGCTGTCGGAGCCCGGCCCCGAGCGGCCACGACTCGTCATCGGCTTCGCTGCCGAGACCGACGCCGTGGTCGAGCACGCGCGCACCAAGCTGGAACGCAAGGGCTGCGACTGGTTGCTTGCTAACGATGTGTCGCCGAAAACCGGAACTTTCGGCGGCGATCGCAACCGAGTGACCCTTCTGACTGGCGATGGCGAAGCCGAGGTCTGGCCGGAGCTCGACAAGTCGGCGCTCGCCAAGCGACTGGTCGAGCGGATCGCCGGCGCGTTTGCGGAGCATCACGCTTGACCGGTCCTCTCGAGGTCGTCGTCGAAAGGCTCGCGCACGGGGGCGATCTGCCACTGCCAGCGGCGGCGACCGCGCATGCGGCCGGTCTCGACCTGCACGCCGCCGTCGCCGCGCCGCTGAGACTTGGTGCTGGCGAGCGAACCGCGGTGCCGACGGGCTTGCGGCTCGCCATCCCCGTTGGCTTCGAGGCCCAGGTCCGACCGCGCTCGGGACTGGCGCTCAAGCACGGTGTGACCGTCGTCAACGCACCGGGGACCATCGACGCCGACTATCGTGGCGAGTTGATGGTGGCGCTCGTCAATCTCGGCGGTGACGCCTTCTTCGTCGAGCGCGGCATGCGAATTGCTCAAATTGTCTTCGCGCCCGTCGTCTCGGCGCGGCTCGTGCCCGGTGCGATCGCCGTCGCGTCCACCGAACGCGGCGGCGGCGGCTTCGGCTCGACCGGTGTGGCGGTGGTGAGTGCGGAGCGCGCGGCATCGAGCGGGGGAGAGAAGGCATGACGCGGCCGTCGAAGAAGCTGGCACTGGCCCTCGAGGCGGTTTGCGACATCGCCTATCACGGCGGCGCCGAGCCGGTGCAGAGCCAGGATATCGCGCGTCGGCTCAAGCTGCCGCGGCGCTATCTGGAGCAAGTGATGCAGCAGATGGTCCGCGCCGGCATCCTGCGTGGTGTTCGCGGGCCGCGCGGGGGCTACCGTCTCGCTCGCGAGCGCCGTCGCATCACCGTCGGCGAGGTCGTCCGCGTCGTCCGCGGTCTCGACGGACAGGTCGCCGACGAGGACGAGCGGGCCAGCTCGGCGCTCGGCGAGACCGTGGTCCAGCCCTTTTGGGACGAACTCGAGGTGACGTTGATGCGGCACCTCGATGCTGTCACGATCGAGGAGCTTTGTCGTCGCGCCGAGCGAGCCGAGGTGCCTTCCGAAGCTCGCTCGGGCATCGATTTCGCCATATAGGGCGCGCCCGGTCGCCGAGTGAGAAGAGATGATGGACGAGCACCGCCCGCCCTTCGAGCGCCGTCGCGCCCCGGCGGGGCGGATCTTCGCCGACATCACCGACACCCTGGGCGGGACGCCGCTGGTGCGTCTCAACCGGTTGCCGCAGCAGCATGGCTGCTGCGCCGAGATCCTGCTCAAGCTCGAGTTCTTCAACCCGCTGGGCTCGGTCAAGGATCGGATCGCCCTCGCCATGGTCGAGGCGGCGGAGGCCGACGGCCGCCTGCGACCGGGCGCGACCCTGGTCGAGCCGACCTCCGGCAACACCGGGATCGCGCTCGCCTTCGTCTGCGCTGCCAAGGGCTATCGGCTGATCCTGACGATGCCCGAGACCGGCTCGATCGAGCGCCGGAAGATGCTGCGCCTGCTGGGGTGCGAAATGGAGATCACGCCGGGCGAGCGCGGCATGGCCGGTTCGATTGAGCGCGCGGAGGCGTTGCTGGCGGCGATCCCGGGCGCGGTCATGCTGCAGCAGTTCGACAACCCGGCCAATCCCGCCGTCCATGCAGCCACCACCGCGGAGGAGATCTGGACCGACACCGGGGGTGACGTGGACGTCATCGTCGCCGGCGTCGGCACCGGCGGCACGTTGACCGGCATCGGGCGCGTGCTCAAGCCTCGGCGCGAGGGACTCCGCGTCGTCGCCGTCGAACCGGAGGACAGCCCGGTGTTGGGCGGTGGTCGGCCGGGGGCGCACAAGATCGAGGGGATCGGCGCCGGCTTCGTGCCGTCCGTCCTCGACCGCTCGGTGATCGACGAGGTCCTCGGCATCGGCAACGAGACCGCGTTCACGACGGCGCGCGAATGTGCCCGCCTCGAAGGCATTCCCGTCGGCATTTCTTCCGGCGCGACTGTCGCCGCAGCGTTGGAGTTGGCACAGCGACCCGAATTGGCGGGGCGGCGTGTCATCGCTATCGTTGCGTCTTTCGCCGAGCGCTACCTGTCGACGGAACTCTTCACCGATCTCTGAGAACCCTTCGTCGACCGCTCGGACTTGCCGGAGAGACCCGCGATGATGTGGCTTCGTCGATGCGGTGCCGCCTTGGCGCTGCTTTCGTTTGCCGTTCTTGGCGCTGCGCGCGCGGAGGTAGGTGAGCCGCTAGGCGAGGCGTTGTTCGACGAGGTCGTGGCGCCGTTCACCGGCGACCTGAATGCCATGGTCGAGCGCCGCCGCATCCGTGTGCTCACGGCCTACAGCCCGACACACTACTATCTTGATGCTGGAGGCGCGCCGCAGGGTCTCACCTTCGAGGCGATGCGCGCCTTCGAAGAGTTCGTCGACGAGCGCTTCGAAGGCGTCGACGTCGTCGTTGTCACTGCGCCCCGCGAGCAGCTGCTCGACCGGCTGCTCGCCGGTGGCGGCGATCTCGTCGCCGCCAACTTGACGGTGACGCCGGCGCGCGCGGCACGCATCGCCTTCACCGAGCCGGTCCGCGACGATGTCACGGAGCAGGTGGTGCTCGCCCCGAGCGCGCCCGCGGTAGCAACCTTGGACGAACTGTCCGAGGCGGGCATCACCCTGCACGTCCGTGGCGACAGCAGCTACTACGAGCACCTGCAGGCGTTGAACGGTTCGCGCGAGGCGCCGCTCGCCGTCGCCACCGTCGCGCCCGCGCTGTCGGATGAGGACCTGCTCGGCATGGTAGCCAGCAACCTTCTGCCGGCGACCGTCGTCGACAGCCACAAGCTCGACATCTGGCGCCAGATCTACCCGGAGCTGGTTATTCCCGAAGGACTCGCGGTGAACGAGGGCGGTGCGATCGCGATCGCGGTCCGGCCCGACAATCCGGACCTGCGCGCCTTTGTGGACGCCTTCGTGCCGAGCATCGCCAAGGGCTCCCTGCTCGGCAACATTCTACTGGGCGAATATCTCGGCGACGCCGAGCGGCTCGCCAACGTCCTCGACGACGACCACCGTGCGCGCTTCGAGGCGACCCTCGACGTGATGAAGCGTGAGGGCGCGGCCTATGGTTTCGACCCTCTCCTGCTCGCTGCGCAGGGCTTTCAGGAGAGTAGGCTCGACCACTCGGCCCGTAGCGCCAAAGGCGCCATCGGTATCATGCAGATGCTCAAGTCCACCGCGCGCGAGCCCTATGTCGCGTTGCCGGACATCGAGGTGTTGGAGGTCAACGTCGAGGCCGCCGCGAAGTACAAGCGCTGGCTCATGGATACCTATTTCGACGATCCGGCGATCGACGAGGAGAACCGCATGCTCCTCGCGCTCGCAGCCTACAACGCCGGGCCCGGCAACATCCGCAAGGCGCGCGCACGGGCCGTCAAACGCGGCTTCGATCCCAATCGCTGGTTCGACCATGTGGAGCCGATGACCGCCGAGCTGGTGTCGCGCGAGCCCGTCACTTACGTCCGCAACATCTACCGTTACTACGCGGCCTACCGCTCGTTCTTCGACGTCGTGGCTCCCTGAAGGACAGCGCCGATGCGCTATCTGAAGCACTGGGTGCTCAACTACGTCGTCTGGATCGGCCTTTACGTTGTCTACGCGACGGGTGCCTCCTTCGTCGACGACAAGCCCTTCTGGGGCTATGGCGGACCGCTGTGGATACTCATTCCGCTCACCGGTCTCGCGGCGGTGACCGCCCTCGTCACCCAGCGCAAGCCCCTCCAGCCGCCGCGGCGCAGGCGCTGACGGCCCCCGATGGGGCCGCCCGTTTGGTTCCGATCCAGGGGGCGGTCAATTCGTTTGCTGACGTTCTTAGAGCAAGTCGTACGATGATTTAGCATTCCAGCAGATTTTCAAGTTGATGTTTTTTTCGGTATGCTAAAAGGCAAGGTTTTTATATTACGAATTGTATCGTAACTGTTGAATTTTTGAAGACGAAGTGCGTGCGGAGTTTGCGAGCGCAACTTCAGAGTTTTGGGATATTCGATTTCTTTTTGGTTCGTGGTTTGGGTAGGGGGAGGGCCGCGGCGGTCGCGCGAACAAGCGCAGCCAACCTGTCGACGTCTTCCAGAAGGTCCGGCGGGACGAGCATGGATGGTTTCGCGCCTGCATAAGCCGAGGCACGTTCCAGCGCCGGCTCAGCCGCCTCGCCATCGACCGTCGGCTTGATGAACAACTGGCCGGCGCAGACGACACCGACCATCCGGCCATCGCAGTAGACGCCGTACTCACCAAACATTTTGCGCGCCCGGACGTCGCCGGCGCCCCTCAGCTGATCGAGAATGTATGCAATTGTCTCCGGAGACGTTCGGGTCGCGTTCGAGCTCATTTGAGCGTTCCTTGTCGCGATTGAAGGTAGGTGCCGGAACCTCGGTGAAATGCGGTCACTGGCGGTGACATCGGAGCTAGTCTGGCACCGAGGTTTCATCCTACGGAGCATAGTGGCCTGAGGGTTGCTGGCGCCTCGACAGACGTCGTGCCGGCCGATCGGCGCGCCGAGGCAGTTCTCGAACGTCGCCAACGGTCTCGTGTCACACGCGACAACTCCCCGCTCGCTACGACGTGTCATCCGCTTCAGTCGCCGGCTCGGACCTGCGCTGCCACGTCGGCGGCCGACACCGCGTTACCGTCATGGGTCATGAGTGCTACCGTGATCGGCCGCCCGGTGGACTGGTCGACAATGTCTACCGGCCCCGGTCCACCCAGAATGTAGGCTTCGCTCCACTGCGTCAGCGCGATCAGGCTCGTGGCGAGCCCGCGGCCCTTGTCCGCCAGGATGTACGCGAACCTCCGTCGGTCTCCCGTTTCCTGGTAGGAGCGCTTCTCGAGAATCCGGCGAGCCACCAGCTTCTTCAATCGATCCGTCAGCACCGACCGCGGGATTCCGAGGTCCGCGAGAATGTCGTCGTAGCGAACGACACCGTAGAAAGCCTCGCGAAGGATGAGCAGAGTCCAGCGGTCGCCGATCTCCTCGGCGGCCATGGCGAGGGCGCAGGCTTCCTTCGGTACGGGCGCACGCTTGCGAGGAGAGCGGGGGAGGGCTGAGTTTGACATGCGAACTTAGTTAGCGTAACCGTTGGTGAGTTCAAAATTCAGACCCATCATCCGCGCCGCGGTTCCAGCCGACGCGGCCGACCGAGGAGCTTATAGATGGCCTTCCGATCGCCATTGATCCTCAGATCCGCTCTCGCGATCAATTTCGTGCTCTCAGCGGGCTGTGGCCTGACGTCGATCGTTTACGCCTCCTGGCTCGCCATAACGATCGGCGCGCTTCCGGCTTGGCTGTTCACCGCGGTTGGGATCGGCCTATTGGTGTTCGCAAGCGGTATTGGTTGGACGCTTCGCCGCCTGCGGATCGGTCAAGCGCTTCTGATCTCTGCACTGGACTTGCTTTGGGTGATTGGCACGCTTCCGCTGGTCTTGGTGCCCGGATTGCTGACGTCAGCGGGGGGTGCAGTCGTCCTCGCTCTCGCGGTGGTCGTTGGCACTCTCGGCGTACTCCAACTCTTGGGTGTTCGCCGGATGCTTCTCAGCGGAACGACCCAAGCCGGGCCGTATCGGCACTGCATCCGAATCCGCAGCGCCGCCGATCCCGCGAAGCTCTGGGCGGTGATTCGAGACCTCGGCAACATCTCACGATACAGCCCTGGTTTGAGCGCGTCGCGCCTTGAGGGGGGTGCGGTTGCGCCCGGCGCTGTCCGCGTGTGCACCAACACGCGTGCCGAAAGCTGGGCGGAGGAAGTCACGGAGCTCGACGACACGGCGAGAAGGGTCGACTTTCGCTTCCGGTCGGAGGCTGACGACTTTCCATTTCCACTCGCAGGCCTGGTCGGCGGCTGGCTGGTAACAGCTGCCGAGGGAGGTGGGTCCGACGTCGATGTTTGGTGGGAGGTCACGCCGAAGCAGCGCTGGTTCGGCTGGCTGGTTGTTGCGCTGATGACGATCCCGCTCGACCGCGATGTCCCACGCATCGTCGGTGCGATGGAAGCCGAGGCCATGGGCCTGGGCTTGCCTCTCCAAGAAGGCGTGACACGCCAGAGGCGGGCCCTACGCGTCGGCTACTGCTGAGCGCGACACGCCGGCTGGAGGTGGTGTGACGCGGCCGGCTCTCGTGCCTTCCGTGATCCGGCCCCCGAGAGGCGCCCGCACGGCTGCGCTGCACGCTTGCGGCTTGTGCGGAAGTGCCTTCGCGGTACGGGTTGGGCGGTCTCATCGTTCGAAGGTCCGCCGTGAGTTCCTGGCTGCTCTTTCTGCCGGCTTGCTTCGCCCTCAACATGGCGCCCGGCCCGAACAACATGCTCGCGTTCGCGAACGGGGCGCGCGCCGGGTTCGTTGTCGGCTTCGCCGGTGGGCTCGGTCGGATGCCGGCGTTCGCGATCCTGATCGTGATCACCGCGGTCGGCCTCGGGGCGCTGCTCGCGCAGTCGGCGCTCGCCTTCACCTTGGTCAAGCTGCTCGGCGCCGCCTACCTCGTCTATATCGGCTGGCGCCTCTGGACCGCCGACGGCGGCAGCCAGCCCGGGAGCGCGCTTGACGCGCGGGCGGCGATGCGGCGCGACTTCACCATCGCGATCAGCAACCCGAAGGCGATCGCGATTTTCACCGCGTTCTTCCCGCAGTTTTTGGATCCGACCCAGGCGATCGCGCCGCAATTTCTGCAGATGGGTGTCGTCTTCCTTCTCCTCGAGGTCGTCGCCGTGGCGATCTACGCGGTATCCGGCGCGGTCTTGGGCGGCGCGTTCCGCACCCAGCGGATGACGCGGCTCTTGAATCGCGGCAGCGGCGCCTTTCTGATCGGCTCCGGCGTCTCGCTCGCCTTCTCGCGGCACTGACGGACCGCGCCTGCAGGTCGCGGCGCAAGGGCCTACTCCCCAAGCCGCGGCGCGCTTCGTACAGTTGCGCTGCTCACCCGTCCCAAGATCGGACCCGCCATGGCGACGCTTCCGGCCGACAGCCCCAGCCTGCGCGCGCGCATCGTCCGCCTCGTCGAGCAGCCGTTGTTCGAGAAGGCCATCATCGCCGTCATCATCATCAACGGCATCACGCTCGGCCTAGAGACGGTGCCCCCGGTGATGCAGGCGATCGGACCCATCCTGCTCACCATCGACAAGCTCGCGCTCGCGATCTTCGTCGCCGAGCTGGCGCTCAAGATGATCGGCTACGGCTGGGCATTCTACCGGCGCGGCTGGAATTGGTTCGATCTGATCATTGTCGGCATCGCGCTGGTACCGGCGAACAACGGCCTCTCGGTGCTGCGCGCGTTCCGCATCCTCCGCGTCCTGCGCCTCGTCTCGGTGCTGCCGTCGATGCGCCGCGTCGTCCAGGCGCTGCTCGCCGCGATCCCTGGCATGGGCTCGGTCCTCGCGCTGATGACGCTCGTCTTCTACGTCTTCGCCGTGATGGCGACCAAGCTGTTCGGCGCGACCTTTCCTGATTGGTTTGGCAGCCTCGGCGCCTCGCTCTACTCGCTGTTCCAGATCATGACGCTCGAAAGCTGGTCGATGGGCATCGTCCGGCCGGTGATGGAGACCCATCCACACGCCTGGGCCTTCTTCGTCCCCTTCATCCTGCTCACGACATTCGCCGTGCTGAACCT
>CAYUKE010000075.1:0-11095 GCA_964445185.1 uncultured Geminicoccaceae bacterium | reverse complement strand
GGCGGGAGTTACTTCTTGACATGTCCGAGCGGCATGATGACCCGGCGGTAGACCTCGTTGATCACCTGCGCGAGGCCCGTGTAGATCGCGGAGAAGCCCAGAACGATCCCCTCGTAGCCGGCGAGCGTCTTGAGCGCGGAGCTGCCGATCAGGTCACCGAGCGCCAGGAGCCAGAAGGCCACGACGAGCAGAAAGAACACGACCTGCAGCGCGCGATTGAGGCGCAGCGTGCCGATGAACAGCACGAAGGTCAGCAGGCCCCACATGAACAGGTAGCTGGCCATGGCCACCTGGCTCGGTGGGTCGGCCAGCCCCAGCTTCGGGAAGGTGATGATGCCGGCGAGCGTCAGCCAGAAGAAGCCGTAGCTGATGAAGGCGGTCGCGGCGAACGTGTTCTTCTTCCACCACTCGAAGACGCCGGCGAAGATCTGAGCCGTTCCGCCGTAGAAGATGGCCATGGCGAGGATCATGGCGTCGAGACCGAACAGCCCCGCGTTGTGCATGCTCAACAGCACGGTGGTGAGGCCGAAGGCGAGCAGCCCGAGGGGTGCGGGGTTGGCGCTGGTGTCGGCGATGGCCAGTGGCTGCGGCACGGTGGCAATCGCCGCCGGATTCTTCAGTTCGTCCATGTCGATGGACCTCCCATTCGCTGGCAGCCGCTGGCGCCCAAGCGGGCGGCTCGCTGCCGATGGAGCATCGATTGCGAGTCGTGCGCTCTCACCAACCGAGCCAATCCGGCCGCAGCGGCATCGTCGTCTCGTAGACGCGGCTCGCGGTGATCGCGCCGAAGTCGTGGTTGTTGCGGTAGAGGATGACGGTCGTCGTCCCGCGGTGGTCGGTCGACGTCCAGCTGCTCGGCAGGCACACGCCCTCGAGCTCGGTCGGCACGTGATCGCGCATGCTCTCGAAGCCGGCCTTGATCGCGGCTCCGGTCACTTCGCCGGCCTCCGCCGCGACCCGCATCGCATCGCGCATCAGGAAGGCGGAGCAGACGCCGCGGATATAGTGGACCGGTCGCTCGGTCGTGCCGTCCGGATCGGACTCGAGCGATACTTGGCGAACCGTCTCCATGCCCGGCACGTCTGTGGCCCAAGGGGCAACGGTAACGACCCAGACGAGACCGTTGCCGGCATCGCCAGCCCGCTCGGCGGCGCCCGCGTCCCAACCGTAGACGTTGGTCAGGAACTGTGTTGCGACGCCGAGCCGGGAACAGTCCCGAAGCAGTCGGACGTTCGCCTCCGCGGTGTTGGCGAGGAAGGCGAAGTCGGCGCCGCTGCGGTCGAGCGCCTGGCACTGGGCGGTGAAGTCGCTCGGCGTCAGCGCGTAGCGGATCGGGGGAACGACGTCGAAACCGAGATCACGTGCGTAGTCGATGCAGGCTGCCCGCGGCGAGTTCGGGAAGGGGTGATTGTCGCCGAGATAGGCGAAGGTTGGGCGATAGAGGTCGCCGAGGAAGGTCGATGCCCGTTGCGCGGCGCCGGTCCGCTTCCACGCCTCGGCGGCGTATTGCACCAGCGCGCGGCAGCCGTCCGAGTAGGACGGGCCGTAGAAGAAGTTGTAGGGCGCCGGCACGCTCGTCCAAGGCGAGCTGCCGGTTGGGTCGGTCAGGTTGCCCGACGCCGAGCCGGACATGAACACTGTCTCGTCAGCACTGACGAGGTCGATCAGCGCTTCGGTATCGGCCGTGCCCCAGCCCTGGATTGCGACCGGCTGCAGACCTTCGCTCCATTGCTTGTAGGCCGAGATCGCGCGGCTCGGGTCGTAGCCGTAGTCGACGGTCTCCAGGCGGACCTGCCGTCCGTCGATGCCGCCCGCGGCGTTGATGAAGGCGAAGGCGTCGGCGATGCCCTGGCCGTAGATGGTCGCGACCGGCGCCGTCGCTCCGGTCTCGGCGACCAGCTGGCCGACGGGGATGTCGTCCGCTGCGTGCGCGGCTAGCGGCAGGAGCAGCATGGCACCCACGGCCGCGGTCAAACTTTGCGTTCGCGTCATTGGTGTCCTTCTCCCGGTCAGGGGCGTCGCAGGCTCGGCGCCGCGCGCGTGTCGCGGCCGCCGTCGATCAATCGCTGGAAGGCTCGCATCGGGAAGCTGGTTGGCGCGTCGTCGTCACGGGCGCGCGCGCCGCACTGCTGCCGCCTTCGTCGCCGACAGCGGCTGCCGAATGGTGCTCGACCGCCTCGCTGCTCGAGGTCCTCATCGCGCCACCTCCCTCGTATGCCGGGATCGATACGTGGGATGCAAAATTCGACAATTCGCTATTTGTCGTGGGCGTGAATGTGTTCGAACCTTAGGCCCATCCCTGGCTGGCGGCTCTAGTCGGGGCGGCGTCGCGGCGGGCGGCGCTCGGCGGTCGCCTCGCTGACCGCGGTGTCTTCCGCAATCTCCGCAGCCGTAAGGCAATCGACCACCCAAATATCGAAGACGGCATGCTCGAGCGCCGAAAGCGGCGGGCTCGAGGCGAACATCCAGCCACTAAACACGTCGGCCGCCTGCTCTCCGGGCGGGTAGTCGACCACGCTGAGAAATGCAGCGCTCTCCGGCGGCTCCGTCGGCAGCGCCTCGAAGCAGGCCTCGGCCGTAATCTGCAAGCTGCCGTAGCCGACGCTGCTGCCGACCTCGACGTCGAAGACGGAGACCCGCGCGGTGATCTTGTCGAGGCCTTGCAGGCGGACGATGTCGCGCGGCTGGTCGACTGCGGCGATGGCGCTCACGGCCAACAGCGCTGCCGGCAACATGGCGAACGTGGCCACGGCCGCTTGGCGGATCATTGGTTCTCGGATCCCGAGAACATGAAGCGAGAGATAAGATCCTCGATGTTGATCGGCGACTGGGTAAACGTGATCTCGTCGCCATCGGCGAGGAGGTCGATCTCGGCGCCCGGCTGCAGCTCGACGTAGCGGCCGCCGAGCAGGCTCTCGCTGATGATCCGCGCCGAGCTGTCGGTCGGCAACGCGACGCTGCCCGCAACGCTTAGGTCGACAACCGCCCGGTAGCTTGTCGCATCAAGACGATGCGCCAGTACCTCGCCGACCTTGACGCCGCTGATACGGACGTCGGAGCCGGTGCGGATGCCGTCGACGTTGTCGAAGGCTGCGGTGAGCCGGTAGCCGCCCGGATCGCCGAGGCTGCTTGTCGTGTAGGCGTAGACGACGAAGCCGATGGCGACGATGAGGACGAGGGCTCCGAGGATCGTTTCGACGACGCTGCGGGACATGGGGCATCCGTGGTCTTTGCTGTCGCGAGCCGTGTAGCTCAGGCTGCGTCGAGGTCCAACAACGCCCGCGCGAAGGCCTCGGCCTCGAACGGCTTAAGATCGTCGATGCCATCGCCGACGCCGACCGCCTGCACCGGCAAGCCGAAGGCGCGGGCGAGCGCCACGACGACGCCGCCCCGGGCCGAGCCGTCGAGCTTGGTCACGATGAGACCGGTGAGTGTGATCGCCTCGTTGAACAGCTCGACCTGACGGTGCGCGTTCTGTCCCGTGGTCGCGTCGAGGACGAGCAGCGTCGCATGTGGCGCCGCTGGGTCCTCCTTTTTGAGGACGCGCACGACCTTCTTGAGCTCGTCCATCAGCGCCGACTTGTTGTGAAGGCGGCCGGCGGTGTCGACGAGGACGACATCGACGCCGTCCTGGCGCGCCGCGCTCACCGCGTCGAAGGCTAGGCCTGCCGGATCCGCGCCGGCTGCAGCTTTGAACAGCCGCGCACCCGCGCGCTCGCTCCACACCTCGAGCTGCTCCACCGCTGCCGCGCGAAACGTATCACCGGCGACCATGGCCACGCGCTTGCCCTCGTCGCGAAGCTGGGCCGCGAGCTTGCCGATCGTCGTCGTCTTACCGGTGCCGTTGACCCCGGCGACAAGGACGACGAACGGTGCCGGCGCGTCGGTCACGAGTGGTTGTGCGACCGGCGCCAGGGTCTCGGCGACGTAGGCCGCGAGCGCTTCCTTGACCTCGACGTCCGTCACGTCCTTGCCGAACCGGTCCTTCTTCAGCCGCTCCGCCAGCTCCGCCGCCATCGCGACGCCGAGATCGGCCTGAATCAGCGCTTCCTCCAGCTCCTCGAGCGCTTCGGCGTCGAGCCGCCGCTTGGTGAAGATGGCGGTGACGCTCGACGTCAATGCCTGCGACGAGCGTTGCAGCCCGCCTTTGAGCCGCTGCCACCAAGACGCCATCAGGCCGCCCGCCGTGCTTGGAGGAGGCCGTCTGTCTGATGCGTCGCGCGCACCCGCACGAGTTCGCCGGCCGCAGCGCCGCCGTCGACGATGACCGGCGCGAAGTGCGGTGTGTGCCCGCGCCCGCCCCGCTCGACGAGAACGTCGTGCTCGTGGTCGACGAGCCGATCGAGAAGCGCGCGTAGCGCTTGCTCGCCCTTGGCTCTGAGCGCCGCCGCGCGCGCCTTGCGGACGGCCTTGTCCACCTGCGGCATGCGCGCAGCCGGCGTGCCGGGTCGCGGCGAATAGGGGAACACGTGAAGGAAGCTGAGGTCGGCCTCGTCGACGAGGGCTAGCGTGTCGTCGAAGTGCGCATCGCTCTCGGTCGGAAAGCCGGCGATGAGGTCGGCGCCGAAGGCGATGTCCGGGCGCTCGGCACGGAGCCGCGCGGTCAGGCCAACGACGTCGGCCCGCAGGTGGCGGCGCTTCATCCGCTTGAGGACGATGTCAGCGCCCGCCTGTACCGACAGGTGCACATGCGGCATGACCCGAGGCTCGCCAACGATCAGCGCTTCAAGGTCGGGGTCGATCTCCGCCGGGTCGAGCGACGAGAGGCGCAGGCGCCCGAGCTCGGGGACAAGGGCCAACAGCCGCTTAAGCATCGAGCCGAGCGTAGGCCGACCGGGGAGGTCCTTGCCGTAAGAGGTGAGGTCCACGCCAGTCAGCACGATCTCCCGGTAGCCCGCATCGAGCAGCGTGCGGATTTGCGCCGTGATCGCGCCCAGGCCCACCGAGCGGCTGTTGCCGCGGCCATAGGGGATAACACAGAAGGTGCAGCGGTGGTCGCAGCCCTGCTGCACCTGGACGAAGGCGCGGGTGCGGCCGTCGAAGCCGTCGACGAGGTGCCCCGCCGTTGCGCGGACGGCCATGATGTCGCCGACCTGGACGGGTGCAGCGTTGGGGGCGAACAGTCGCTGCCAGGTGGTGGCCTCGAGCTTTGCGTCGTTGCCGACGACGCGGTCGACCTCGGCCATGTTCCCGTAGCGCGCTGGGTCGATCTGCGCGCTGCAGCCGGTGACGACGATGCGCGCGTCGGGCCGCTCGCGCCGGGCACGGCGGATGGCCTGGCGCGCTTGGCGCTCGGCCTCCTGGGTGACGGCGCAGGTATGGACGACGACGACGTTCTCCAGACGTGCATCCGCGACGTGGCCGCGCATCACCTCGCTTTCCAAGGTGTTGAGCCGGCAACCGAAGGTGATGATCTCAGGCGCCGCCAACGGCCAAGTCATCCAGGTCGAGAGTTCCGGTGAAGACATGCGCCGTCGGCCCGAGCATCAGCACGTGTCCGTCGACCTCGCGCCATGTGATGACGAGCGGCCCGCCGTCAAGGACAACTTGCGCGCGGCGCTCGGCGTAGCCGCGCCGCACGGCTGCGGTAAGCGCGGCGCAGGCGCCCGAACCGCAGGCCTGGGTGATGCCGGCACCACGCTCCCAGATGCGCACGCGCAGCTCCGTCGGGCTCCGCACCTCAAGGAGGCCAACATTCACCCGCTCCGGGAAGCGGTCGTGGCGCTCGGCCAGCGGTCCGAGCCCGGCGAGGTCGACCGCCTCCGCGTCGACGACGAGGAAGGTTGCGTGGGGGTTGCCGACATTGCAGCAGGCGGGCCCGTTGAGCGGCCCGACGGCGAGATCGATCCTGGCTGTATCGGCTTCCTCGCGTGACAGCGGAACCTCATGCCATGCCGTCCGCACCGGCCCCATGTCGACCTCGATCTCGTTGCCGACCGCCCGCCAGGGCAACAGCCCGGCCACCGTCTCCACGACGCCATCGGCGGCGCCGGTGAGCCATGCGACGCAGCGGGTCGCGTTGCCGCAGGCTTCGGCCTCACCGCCGTCGGGGTTGTAGATGCGCATGAACAGATCGGCGGCCGCGCTCGGCTCGAGCACGATGAGCTGGTCGCAGCCGATGCCGCGGCGTCGATCGGCGAGCGCGCGGATGGCATTCGCGTCGAGCGGCGGCGCTTCCTCGTGCCCGTCGAGCACGACGAAGTCGTTGCCGAGCCCGTGCATCTTGGTGAAGTCTAGCTTGGCCATGGCCCGACATAGGCCGCGGCCTGACCGAAAAGGCAACGGTGGGCATCGTCTACGGCGGCGGTTACGCGAACTTGGCGTGGCTCATCAGCGCCTGGCGGAGAAGGCGGCGGTAGGCGTCACGGCCGATCTCGATGCCGCCGAACTGCCGAAGGTGGTCGGTCATGAACTGGCTGTCGAGCAGCTTGAACCGCCGCTCACGCAGCCGCGCAACGAGGCCAACCAGCGCCACCTTGCTGGCGTCGGTGGTTCTCGAGAACATGCTCTCGCCGAAGAACGCGGCGCCCATCGCGACACCGTACAGGCCGCCTACCAGTTCGCCGTCCTCCCAGGTCTCGACGCTATGGGCGTGCCCCGCGGCGGCCAGGTTGCAATAGGCCTCGATCAGATCGTCGTTGAGCCAGGTGCGCAGCCGGCCTGGCGCCGGCTCGGCGCAGCCGCGGATGACCTGCTCGAAGGCCGTGTCGACGGTCACGCGGAAGCGGCCGCGCCTGATCACCTTCTGCAGGCTTCTGGGCACGCGGAACTCATCGAGCGGCAGGATGCCGCGGCGGCGCGGTTCGACCCAGAAGATCTCGCGATCGTGACGGTCGTTCGCCATCGGGAAGATGCCGACGGAGTAGGCGCAGAGGAGGGTGTCGGGTCGAAGCTCGCTCATCGCCGCGCCCGCCTCACCGCGTCCTCTCGCGGCTCGCGAGATAGCGGCCAAGCCAGCCGGTGTCGTAGCGGTTCGCCTGCACGTCCTCGACCCTCAACAGCTCCTTCAGGAGCCTTAACGTAGTGCCACAGCCCTCGATGACACACTCATCGAGCGCGCGCAAAAGGCGCTTGCGACAGACCTCGCGATCGGCGCCATGGGCTATGACCTTGGCGACCAGGCTGTCGTAGTGCGGCGGCACGATAGCGCCGGCATAGAGCGCGCTGTCGACCCGCACGCCCGGCCCACCGGGTGCATGGTAGACGAGGACCTTGCCGGGCATCGGCAAGAGCGTGTCCGGGTCCTCGGCGGTGACGCGGACCTCAATGGCGTGGCCGTCGAAGCGGACGTCGTCCTGGCTGTGGCGCAACGGCTCCCCGGCGGCGACCCGGATCTGCTCGACGACGAGGTCGATGCCGGTGACAAGCTCCGTCACCGGGTGCTCGACCTGCAGGCGTGTGTTCATCTCGATGAAGGCGAAGGTCCCGTCCTGGTAGAGGAACTCGACGGTGCCGACGCCGCGATAGCCGAGGCGTGCCGCTGCCTCCGCGACCCGGGCGCCGATCTGCGCGCGTTGCGTCGGGCTCAGGACCGGCGCCGGCGCCTCCTCAAGGACCTTCTGATGCCGCCGCTGCAGCGTGCAGTCGCGCTCGCCCAGGTGAATCGCCCGGCCGCGGCCGTCGCCCAGCACCTGGACCTCGATATGCCGCGGATGGTCGAGGTATTTCTCGATGTAGACGCGATCGTCGCCGAAGCCGGCTCGCGCCTCCCGCCGCGAGGTCCGATAGGCGTCGGCGAGGTCGGTCTCGCTCCAGACCAGCGTCATGCCGCGGCCGCCGCCGCCCGAGACGGCCTTGACCAGCAGCGGATAGCCAATTGCGCCCGCGATCCGATGCGCTTCCTCGACACTGCCGACCGGGCCGGGCGAGCCTGGGACCACGGGCAGGCCGAGCTCAGCGGCGGTCGCCTTGGCTTGGATCTTGTCTCCCATCGTGCGGATGTGTTCGGGCGCTGGCCCGATGAAGCTGAGCCCGTGGTCCTCGACCATCTGGGCGAAGTCGGCGTTTTCCGAGAGAAAGCCGTAGCCCGGGTGGATCGCGTCGGCGCCACTGATCTCGGCGGCGGCGAGGATCGCGGCCTTCTCGAGGTAGCTCTCGGTCGCCGGCGGCGGGCCGATGCACACGCTCTCGTCGGCGAGGCGGACATGCATGGCGTCGGCATCGGCCGTGGAATGGACGGCGACGCTCCCGATGCCGAGGTCCTTGCAGGCGCGCAGGACCCGCACGGCGATCTCGCCGCGGTTGGCGATCAGGATCTTGCGGAACATGCCTGTCGTCTCAGGCGAGCACGAGGAGCGGCTCGCCGAACTCGACCGGCGCGGCGTTGGTGACCAGAACCTCGACGACGGTGCCGGCGCGCGGCGCCCGGATCGGGTTCATCACCTTCATCGCCTCGACGATCAACAGCGTCTGGCCCTCGCGGACACTGGCCCCGACGGCGACGAACGGGGCCGCGCCCGGTTCCGGCGCCAGATAGGCGGTGCCAACCATCGGCGACAGCACGGCGCCCTCGCTTGGACTGTCTTTGGTCGCTCGGACGGCCGTTTCGGGGGCGGGCGCGGCTGCTGCCATGACCGCCGGTGCCGTGGCCGGCCGGACGATTCGCACGCGGCTGTCGCCCTCGGCGACTTCGATCTCGCTCAAGCCGGTTCGGTCGAGGAGGTCGGCCAGCATCTCGATCAGGCTCGGGTCGACGGTAAGCTTGGGCATCATCGGCTGTCGGTAGCGAGGAAACGAAGCGCGAGGTCGTAGCCCAACGGCCCACAGCCGCAGATCACGGCGTCGGCCACCGCGGCAATGTGGGAGTGGTGGCGGAAGGGTTCGCGCCGGTGAATGTTCGAGACGTGCACCTCGACGATCCGGCCGGCGAAGGCGCGGAGCGCGTCGGCGAGCGCGATCGAGGTGTGGCTGAGCCCGCCGGCGTTGACGATCAAGGCGTTCTGGGTGCTGCGGGCTGCCTGCACGGCGTCGATCAGCGCGCCTTCGTGGTTGCTCTGCAGGCAGGCGACGTCGAGCCCCAGCTCGCGGCCTAGCGCCTCGCACCGGGCCTCGATCTCCGCGAGGCCGGTGCTGCCATAGATCCCGGCCTCGCGATCACCCAGGAGATTGAGGTTGGGGCCGTTGAGGACAAGGACGGCGGGCATCTCAGGCGGTCACGTCGACGACGGTGCGTCCCCGCACGCTCCCCTCGAGAATGGCGCTCGCGACAGCGGGCACGTCGCTTAGCGGGACCACGGTCGTCATTGCCGCGAGCCGGTCGCTAGGCAACAGTTCGGCGAGGCGGCGCCAGGCGATCTCGCGCTTGGCGAGCGGCTGGTTGACGCTGTCGATGCCGATGAGGCGGACGCCGCGGAGGATGAACGGCATCACCGTCGTCGGCAGGTCGACGCCGCCCGCGAGACCGCACGCCGCCACCGTTCCCTCGTAGGCCATCAGCTTCAGGAGATTGGCGAGCGGCGGGCCGCCAACCGCATCGATCGCGCCGGGCCATCGCGCGCTGCCGAGCGGCCCCTTCGTCGGCTCGCTCAACGTCGTCCGGGGCAGCACCTCGACCGCGCCAAGGTCCTTGAGGTAGGGCTCCAGCTCGGCGCGGCCGCTGACGGCGACGGGTCGGTAGCCCGCGGCGGCGAGAAGGGCGATGGCGATCGAGCCGACCCCGCCGCCTGCGCCGGTGACGAGAACCTCGGCGCCCGCCTCGAGCCCCTCGTGCTCGAGCGCGAGGACACTCAACATTGCCGTGTAGCCCGCGGTGCCGATGGCCATCGCCTCGAGGGGGGTGAACGCCTCCGGCAGCGCTACGAGCCAGTCGGCCTTGAGGCGGGCCCGCTCGGCGAGGCCGCCCGAGTGGCTCTCGCCGACGCCGAAGCCGTTGAGCACCACCTGATCGCCGGGCTCAAAGCGCTCGGAGCGGCTCTCGACCACGGTGCCGGCGAGGTCGATCCCGGGTACCAGCGGGAAACGACGGATGATCTTGCCCTTGCCGGTGACCGCGAGCCCGTCCTTGTAGTTGATCGTCGAGCAGGCGACCGCGACCGTGACGTCACCTTCGGGTAGATCGGCGTCAGTCAGGTCGGTGCGCAGCGTGACGTTCTGCCCCGACTCTCCCTGGTCGATGATCCAGCCGCGGAACGTCGATGCCATCGGTCCCCTCCGGTACTTGGCGATTGGTCGGTGGTGTCTAGCGGCATCCTTGGGTGCCGGCAACGTCATGGGTCGTTTGCCTCACTTTCCGCGCTCCTCTAGAACCGCGACGCTTTTGGAGCGTCCGACAACAACACAAGGGGGAGCGACGCGTGCAGGGCCTCAAGCGATTCGTGCGCTTTGCCGACGCGCTCAACGACCGGGTCGGTCGCGCGGTGGCCTGGCTCACGCTGGCGATGGTGCTGATCGTCTTCTTCGTTGTCGTCGCTCGCTACGGCTTCGCCTGGGGCCGGGTCTGGATCCAGGAGAGCTACGTCTGGCTGCATGGCGTCGTCTTCATGCTCGGCGCCGGCTACACCTTCCTGCATGAGGGC
Organism: uncultured Geminicoccaceae bacterium; assembly: GCA_964445185.1. Taxonomy (GTDB): domain Bacteria; phylum Pseudomonadota; class Alphaproteobacteria; order Geminicoccales; family Geminicoccaceae; genus JAAAPF01. The sequence continues at coordinate 581 of CAYUKE010000075.1, read as the reverse complement.
CACGTCCGGGTTGACGTCTTCTATCGAGGCGCCTCGATCGTCTACAAGGCGTGGGTCGATCTCGTCGGCGCGCTCTTCCTGGCCTTGCCTATGGTGCTCGTCGTCCTCTGGGTGGCGGTCCCCTACGTCGAGACGTCCTGGGTCAAGCTTGAGGCGTCGCGCGAGGCGGGGGGGCTGCCAGGCCTCTTCGTGCTGAAGACCGTCATTCCGCTCTTCTGCGTGCTCGTGGCCCTGCAGGCGCTGGCGCTCGCCGCCCGCTCGCTGCTGGTCCTGCGCGGCGATCCCGAGTTCACGGCGGACGCTCGCGCGCGCCAGCCCGGAGACGGCGGATGAGCGACGTCCTGATCGGCGAGATCTTGAGCCTCGGTATGTTCGCCGCCGCCTGCGTCGTCTTGATGTTCGGCTTTCCGGTCGCCTTCTCGCTCGCCGGCACGGCCTTGGCCTTCGCCGTTTTGGGCGATGCGTTCGGCGTCTTCGACATGCGCGTGCTCGGCGCCCTCGCGTCGCGCTACTTCGGCGTGTTGGTGAACGAGGTTCTGGTCGCCGTGCCGCTCTTCGTCTTCATGGGGGTGATGCTGGAG
>CAYUKE010000074.1:9345-11327 GCA_964445185.1 uncultured Geminicoccaceae bacterium | reverse complement strand
GAAGCGGCCACCGCAGGCGGCAGCGGTCTGATGCGCGAACAGCGCCGAATAGGCATGGCCCAGATGGAGCAGCCCGCTTGGGCTGGGCGCGAACCGGGTGACAAATGGAGGATCGCCGGGCGGTGGCAGGGGCACCACGTCTTCGCCACGCAGCATTGGCTCTCCGCAAGGTCCGAGGGCGGTGCTACAGCCACTTCATGACGGCCTGGCGCGTCGAGCACAAGGCCCACGGTCGGCGGGCGTCGTTGCCCTTCGGCCTTGCCCGCGATCACTCTGGGAGACGAGGATGCGTACGCTGAAGGGGCCGGCGCTGGAGCCGGCGAACGGCCGTTCGCCACGGGCGCTGGTCGTGCTCCTGCACGGTGTCGGCGCCGACGGCAACGACCTCATCGGCCTAGCGCCCATGCTCCAGCGCTACCTTCCCGACGCCGCGTTCGTCTCGCCGGACGGGCCCGAGCCGTGCGACATGGCGCCGATGGGGCGCCAGTGGTTCAGCCTGATGGATCGTCGCCCAGAGGCCTTGCTCGCCGGTGTCGAGCGTGCGGCACCCGACGTCTGGGGGTTCGTCGAGGCGCAGTGCATGGCCCGAAATCTCAGTGTCGACCGCTGTGCGCTCGTCGGTTTTTCGCAAGGGACGATGACCGCGCTGCATACGGCACCGCGGCACCAGCCGGCCGTCGCCGCGGTCGTCGGCTTCTCGGGCGCCCTGATCGGCGCCGAGCGGCTGGAGACGGAGGCTGTTGTGCGCCCGCCCGTCCTGTTGGTCCACGGATCGGCCGACGACGTCGTCCCCTTCGAGGCGATGGGGCAGGCTCGGGGAGCTTTGGAAGCTGCTGGCTTCCCCCTGCAATGGGCAATCCGCCCCGGCCTCGGGCACGGCATCGACCCCGAGGGCATCGACCAGGCCGGCCGGTTCCTTCGGGCGGCCCTAGCGGATCCGGCGGCAAGCTCGAGTTAACCGCGTCGCGGATACTCTGGTCCGAATCCCACTCGCGCGGACCGGAGCCTGTCATGACCCTGCGCCCGCTCGCCCAGCCCGCAATCTCCACGTCTCTGCTCTTCCTGGCCATGCTGCCCGCTGCGGCGGCTGCGTTCGCGGCACCGTCGCCAATCTGGCTTGTTGCCGCGTTGGCGCCGCTGCCGCTGTGGTGGGGGCAGCGACGACCCGCCCCGGCCAGTGGGGAGGCGACGACAACCATCACCCCGACCTCCGGCGTGGTCGACAAAGTCGACGCGGCGATCGGCGTGGTCGAGGCGGAGCTGACGGCGGCGGTCGCGTCGGTAGGCGAGCAGACCGATCAGACGGTGACCCGGATCGGCGAGGTCGCGGCGGCCGTGACGGCGATCTCCGAGCGCGCTGCCTCGATGGCCGATGCTGCGGAGGCCAACGCCCGCAACACCCACGAGGTTGCCGAGGCGAATGGCGCGTTGCGCACCGCGATTGGCAATGTCGCCAGCGAGGCCGACCGCACGGCGGCGATGGCTCGCGCCACCGTCGCCGCTGCGAGCGAGGTGGGCGATGCCATGGCGGCGACACGCTCGGCGACCGAGGAAGTCGGCACGATCGTCGATCTGATCGCCGACATCGCCGGCCGGACCAACCTGCTCGCGCTCAACGCGACGATCGAGGCGGCGCGTGCGGGCGAGGCCGGCCGCGGTTTCGCGGTCGTCGCCGGCGAGGTGAAGCAGTTGGCCGGACAGACCGCGGCGGCGACCGGAAAGATCACCGAGCAGATCAAGGCGATCGAGGCCGCGATCGGCCGAACCGGCGACGGTATCGAAGGCATGGTTCGAGCGGTCGGCGAGATCGATCAGGCGGCGCACGCGACCAACGAGGCCGTCGACACTCAACGCCAAGTCGCGGAGCGGATCGGCCACGCGTCAGATCTCGCCGTCGTGCATGTGGAGGCGCTTGCGAAGGACGTCGTCGCCGCGGTCGAGCGGGCCGATCACGCGGCCGGTCTCGCCGCCCGCGTGACGAC